>JAFOBC010000318.1 GCA_017382015.1 Clostridia bacterium | reverse complement strand
TTTACCACAAGCAGCACCAGGAGATGCGCCAAGACCCTTACCAGCTGGAGTAGCAGCCTTAAGAGCAGCTGTATCGAACTGTGGGTGGAGAAGTGTATCAAGGTTTCTTGGGTCAATCATAGCAACTGCTTTCTTCTCGTCAATCATACCTTCGTCAACGAGGTCGCAAGCAATCTTAAGAGCAGCCTTAGCTGTTCTCTTACCGTTTCTTGTCTGGAGCATATAGAGCTTACCGTCTTCAACGGTGAATTCCATATCCTGCATATCTCTGTAGTGGTCTTCAAGAATAGCGCAAACTTCGTTGAACTGCTTGAAAGCTGCGGGGAACTTTTCAGCCATTTCAGCGATGGGCATGGGAGTACGAACGCCTGCAACAACGTCTTCACCCTGTGCGTTGGTGAGGAACTCACCCATAAGACCCTTTTCGCCTGTTGCGGGGTCACGTGTGAAAGCAACGCCTGTACCGCAGTTGTCGCCCATGTTACCGAAAGCCATCATCTGAACGTTAACAGCTGTACCCCATGAATAGGGAATATCGTTGTCACGACGGTAAACGTTTGCACGGGGGTTGTCCCATGAACGGAAAACAGCCTCAACAGCGCCCATAAGCTGCTCTTTGGGATCGGAGGGGAAATCCTTACCGATCTTGTTCTTGTATTCAGCCTTGAACTGGCCAGCGAGTGTCTTGAGATCGTCAGCTGTAAGCTCAACGTCCTGTGTTACACCCTTCTCAGCCTTCATCTCGTCGATGAGCTCTTCGAAGTATTTCTTACCGACTTCCATAACAACGTCGGAATACATCTGGATAAATCTTCTGTAGCAGTCCCAAGCCCAACGGGGGTTGCCGGACTTCTCGGAGATAGCTTCAACAACTTCCTCGTTAAGACCGAGGTTGAGGATTGTGTCCATCATACCGGGCATGGAAGCGCGAGCACCTGAACGAACGGAAACGAGGAGCGGATTCTCCTTATCGCCGAACTTCTTGCCTGTAACGCCTTCCATCTTTACGATGTACTCCATGATCTGAGCCTGGATTTCATCGTTGATCTTCTTGCCGTCCTCATAGTACTTTGTGCAAGCTTCTGTTGAGATTGTGAAGCCCTGGGGAACAGGAAGACCGATCTTTGTCATTTCTGCAAGGTTTGCACCTTTACCGCCGAGAGTGTTACGCATGGAAGCGTCGCCTTCGGAGAAAAGGTATACGTACTTGTAAGCCATTCTATTATACCTCCATATAAAAATAAGCGTATGTTATGTGTGCAGCGCTGTTGCGCGCTACACTCCAGTCGGTATTATAACATACGCCGCAAGATAAAGTAAATACATTTTTGCTATAAATTACCTCATCAACACGCGATATATTTTGGTTATATTCATTAAATTGAGCACCCGTCTATTCACCCGTCCGCCCACCTCGCTCGCGGCAATCAATTCCTGGAGTTCAGACGGCTCCTGACCGACTCGATAACCTCAACGATTTTAAACCTTGGCTCATACTTCGGAGAAGCGGAAATCACCCTCATTTCATCGCCATCAAAAAACGCATCAGCGTCGGCGAAAGCAGAAGGCAGGCACAGCGGCGGAAACATCACACACCACCAGTTTTCACCCTGCGCAGGGCCTATATTAACACGCACCGCGGTATACACACCCGCAGGCATAGTAAACTCCTCATAACAACGTGTTGCAAAATACTCCTCACCTACCGTCACATTCACTGCACAGTCGCAACCGTTTGCCCTCAACACCTCCTGCGCAGCCTTGACAAGCTCGTCTGTTTTCGGGGCAATTATGCTTTCTGCTTCATCAGCTGTAACGGTGCCGTCAAATATTTCAGCACCCCTTTCAAGCACAGCATCCCTAACCAGCAATTTCAGATGCTGGTCAACCTGCGAATCGGACGCGGCAACAACGTGAAGCCTGAGCACGTCACGGCGCACGTCGGCACAATCCTGCGCAAAACTCACAACGCTGAAAAGCAACGCAAAGCAAACAGCCGCAACTGTAGCAAACAACAATAACCTTTTCATAACCAAAACTCCTTATAAACAAAATCGACAGAAAAAGCACCGGCAAACAAAGCTGTCGGTGCTTTCAAGTTTTGGCATATTTTACCTTATTTATTCATCGGTTATGCAAGACCAAGCTTGCGTGCCATCTCCGCTGTCTTGAGCTCAAGCAGTTTTGAAACGCCCTTTTCCTGCATAGTTACACCATAGAGGATATCCGCTTCTTCCATCGTACCACGGCGGTGTGTTATGAGGATAAACTGGGTATTCTTCGTCATACGGCGCGCATACTGAGCATAACGCACAACGTTGACATCATCAAGCGCTGCCTCGACCTCATCGAAGAAACAGAACGGAGCAGGTGAAACCTTGAGGATCGCGAAAAGAAGCGCGATTGCGGAAAGACCCTTTTCGCCACCGGAAAGCAGGTCGATATTCTGGACATTCTTGCCGGGCGGCTGAACCTTGATTTCAATCGGGCACTCGAGCACGTTGTGCTCATCCTCAAGCAGAAGCTCTGCCTTACCGCCGTCAAACAACTCGGAGAACGTTTCGCCGAAATGACGGTTGATTTTTGCAAACTGCTCTCGGAACTGCGCTGCCATCTTTGCGGTAAGCTCAGCAATGAGTTTTTCGAGCTATGATTTTGATTTTTCAATGTCGGCAATCTGAGCGCTCATAAACTCATAACGCTCCGACACCTCTTTATACTCATCAATCGCGGCAACGTTGACGTTACCGAGAGCCTTGATTTTATTCTTAAGCTCCTGAAGCTTGCGGCGTGCCTCGCCGATATCTCCAAGCTCAATGCCAAGCTCAATAGCCTCACTGCGTGAAAGCTGATATTCGTCATAGAGCTTTGCTATCGTATCGTTAAGCTCCTTATCCATAACAGCCTTGCGCTCCTGAAGTCTTACAACCTCAGCAGAAAGTTTCTCGCGGTCACCCGTCTTTGTGCGCTCTTCCTGATGGAAAAGCGAAACCTTTGCATCAAGCTCATTTTTGCGTTCAATAAAGCCTGCGATATCCGCCTTTGTGTCCTTGCCTTTGGTTCGCAGCTGTGCCGCCTGCTCCTCGAGCTTTGCGATATTGGCTCTGATATCACAGCTCTTTTGTGCTATCTCGCCAATCTCACGGTTGAGGTCTTCAACCTTTATGCCCTGGTTTGCAATACGGTGGCGCAGGATTGCAACCGCCTCAAGCTTAGCCTGAACGTCCTTCTGGATTGAAAGAATATCCATCTTTGCTTTATTTTCAGCTTTCTGAAGCTCGCTCTCATCCTCGCCAAGTCGGGCTCTGCCGCTGTTGGCCTGCTCAATCTCCAGGCGAAGTGAAGCTGTATGCTCCTCAAGCTCCTTGGCTCTTTGCTTAGCATCTTCAACAGCTGCGTTTAGTGCAGCAAGGCGTTCATCCGCATTTGCCTTTTCGTCAGCAAGCTCATCAATGGAGCGAAGTGTATCTTCAAGTTTATCTGCTATCAGTTTAAGCTCACCCTCACGGCGGATAACATCCTCCTGTGCACGGGTAAGATCAGCCTGAGTGCCTGCAAGCTCTGCGCGGCAGGCAGAAAGATCGGCAAGCAATGTCTTATAGTCAGCCTGCTTTTCATCAAGCTGTGCCGTAAGCTTGGCAACCTCTGCGTTGAGGCGCTCAATCTCACTTGCACGGCTGAGAATACCTGCATTCTGTGTGCGCGAGCCGCCGGTCATAGAACCGCCGGGATTGATAACCTGACCGTCAAGCGTAACGATTTTGAGCTTATGTGAATATTTCTTGGCAATTGAAATTGCACAGTCCATATCCTCAACAACAACTGTTCTGCCAAGGAGCGAACCGACAACCTCGCTGTATTTTTTATCGCAACCGACAAGCTCTGAAGCAACAGCAACGTAGCCGAAGCAATCGTCAAGTCCCTTTTCTTCAAGCGCTCTGCTCTTGATGGCAGTGAGCGGAAGGAAGGTTGCGCGACCTGATTTATTATCCTTTAGGAAGTTGATTGCGCGCTTGGCATCATTTTCCGTTTGTGTAACGATATTCTGAAGTGCCGCACCGAGCGCTGTTTCGATAGCAACGGAATACTGCTCTTCAACCGTGATAAGCTGCGAAAGCACACCCTCGATTCCTCTGAGCGTGCCGCGCTTCACCTCACGCATAACGGCCTTAACGCTGCCCGAATAACCTTCCATATTTTTCTCAAGGTCATCAAGCATCTTTGCTCTGGAACGAAGCCTGTCAATCTCAAGACCGAGCTCATCAATCTCGCGGCGCTGTTCCTCAGCCTTCTTGGTGCGTGATTCCACCTTTATTTCATAGCCTCGTACGGCATTTGTTGTTGAAACAACAAGCTCTTTTGCTTCGCCGAGTTGTGCTTCACTCTCAGCATGCTTTGCTTCAAGCTCAGCCTTTGCCTCATTACGGGAGGCTACGATATCGTCGATTGTTTCAAGTCTTGAGGTGATTTCCTCAATTGATGAATTAGCCGTTGAAATCTCAACACGGCAATCACCTATCTTGATTGCATACTGTGAAATTTCATTGGAGAGCTCAGCAATTTTTTCAACAAAAATTCTGCTCTGCTCTTTAATACCCTCAATCTGCTCTGCCGCCTCGGCAAGCTGTGCACGCTTCTGCTTTTCGGCATTCTTGAGCAGCTCAACGGTTCTCATTGTTTCTGTTATTTCATCGTCAAGAGTCTGCTTTGACTCTACTGCAAGCTCCATCTCACGGGTGATACGTGCGATGGTTTCGTTATTATGTTCAATTGAGTTAAGTTCAACTGCAACCTGAGCATCGAGCTGTGAAGCCTGCTCCTCAATGCCCGAAGCACCCTCGCGTGCTTCGTCGATTCTGACCGTAAGCTGACGGCTGAGCTCCATCGCCTCTTCCATCTCCTGCACGATGGCATCAAGCTCTGCCTCAACAGCCTCATACTGAGCGGTTGCCGTATTGAGTTTATCCTCATGCGCTCTGAGCTGCTCGCGCACCTTATCTATAGTGTGAAGCCACAGACCGATTTCGAGCACCTTGCGCTCCTCAGCAAGCACAATAAACTTCTGCGCCTTCTCGCTCTGCACCTTGAGCGGGCCTACTCTGCCCTCAAGCTCTGTGAGGATATCGCGCAGACGAACCATATTCTCCTCAGCCTGTGCAAGCTTGCGGTTAGCATCGGTACGACGATAGCGGTAATGAGAGATACCTGCCGCTTCCTCGAGCATATCGCGGCGCTGACTAGACTTTGAAGAAACCATATCAGCAACTCTGCCCTGGCTGACCATTGAATAGCCGTCACGACCCAGACCGGTATCCATAAACATCTCATTGACATCTTTGAGACGAACTACCTCACCGTTGATGATATATTCACTTTCACCCGAACGGTAATAACGACGGGTAACGCTCACCTCATCCTTGTCGCATTTGAGTGCACGGTCGGAATTATCGAGCCTGAGCGTTACCTCGGCAAAGCCTTGCGCCCTGCGCACACCCGTACCGCTGAAGATAACATCCTCCATCTTGGAGCCGCGCAGATTCTTTGTAGACTGCTCACCGAGAACCCAACGCACAGCGTCGGAGATATTACTCTTGCCCGAGCCGTTAGGGCCGACAACAGAGGTTATGCCCTGCCCGAAATCGAGCACGGTTTTGTCGGGGAAAGATTTAAAGCCCTGCATTTCAAGAGATTTTAAAAACATCTTTTTCACTCCAGGGTGACGGTAATAATCCGAACCGTGTTTTTATCGGATAAAACCCGTCACTTCTTTGTTTAAATACTCGCAAATCTGAAAGGATTTACTGTGTTACTGTCAGTTCATATCTTTTATACCGCTCATCACCGCGTACCTTGCATATGTATCCGCACTGTGCCAAGCGGTTAATATTCTTCTTCTTTTGCCCCACCGCTTTGGATATTTCCTGCGGTGAAACCGTTATGTCATACCTGCCTTGAGGCTTACCCTCAAGAGCGGATTTTATTTTTCTGTAATATATCTCACCCTCACAAAGCTCACGCAATGCGGGATGATAGCCGCCCGCAAGATACCCGTCGCAAACATCCTGCTGAGCGTGAAGCCCGAGACGTATTATGTTAATACCTGCCTGCTCAAACTTTTCAAGCAGCACGGAACAGATTTCAACAGTCCGCTCAAGCGTATCTACCTTATATTCGCCGCTCAGATAAAGCTCGGCAAGCATTGTGCCCGGGAGCACAACCGTCGGATAAATCCTGACCGTATCCGGCTCAAGTGCGATAAACCGCTCAGCCGTTCTGAAACTCTCATCCTCATCACAGCCGTAAAGCCCCGTCATCATCTGCAGACCGAGCTCGAAGCCGTAAGCCTTGATAAGCCTCGACGCAGACTCAACCTGTTGCGCCGTATGCCCCCTCTGATTGAGCACCAAAACACGGTCATCCATACTCTGTGCGCCAAGCTCAATTGCGCGCACACCGTATTTTTTAAGAAGCGTCAGCACCTCGTCATCAATAAAATCAGGTCTTGTAGAAACACGTATGCCGCCATTGAGAAAGCCGCTTTTTATGTAAGGCTGTGCAGCCTCGAGCAGAGAAACCATATAGTCTCTGTCAATCGCGGTAAAGCTGCCGCCGAAAAATGCAAGCTGAACATACGCCCCTTCACAGCCGCCCTGCATAGCAGTTTCACAAGCGGCGGCAACATCCTCGGGTGAGGGTTGCTTGGTCGCACCGGAAATCGTACGCTGGTTGCAAAAACTGCACTGATTGGGACAGCCGTTGTGCGGAACAAAAACAGCTATATTTGCGTGCTTCATATCTCAATGCCCATAAGCTTGAGCGCTTCGCCTGCCGCAGCCTGCTCAGCAAGCTTCTTGCTGTGACCCGTACCCTTTCCGATAACGTTGCTGTTGAGGTGAATCTCAACCTCAAATGTCTTATCGTGCGCAGGGCCGCTTTCACCGGAAAGCACATACTCCAGCCTTTCCTCGGGGTTGCGCTGGATTATCTCCTGCAGGATGGTCTTGTAATCCTTGAAAGCGGAATCGCCCGTATGCTTTTCGCTATCTTTAACAAAACGAAGCACAAACTCTTTGGCGCACTCCATACCGCCGTCAAGATAAATTGCGGCAATAACAGCCTCAAACGCATCCGATACGATTGACGGACGCTCCCTGCCGCCTGTGTTAAGTTCGCCTTTACCAAGCATTATAAATGAGCCGAGGTCAATCTGCTTTGCAAAGCTGAAAAGCGATTTTTCGCACACAGTTGCCGCACGCAGCTTTGTCAGCTCACCCTCGGGCATAGTTTCGTGATAACGGAAGAAATATTCCGCAGTAATCATACCGAGCACAGAATCGCCAAGGAATTCGAGACGCTCGTTAAACGCACCGCCGCGCTCATTCGCATAAGACGAATGGGTAAGTGCGGTTGCAAGCAATTCTTTATTTTTAAAGCTGTAGTTTATTTTCTGCTCAAAAGCAGTAACATCAGGTTTCAAGAGCTTCACTCTCCGATATTCTCAGTAATCTGACCGATTACGTTTTTATTGACACAGCCTACAGCCTGACGGATTGCATTCTTGAAAGCTCTCGCATCAGATGAGCCGTGTGCTTTGATAACAGGTTGTTTAACACCAAGAAGCACAGCGCCGCCATACTCCTTATAATCCATACTGGATTTAAAATCATCCATACCCTTCTTAACGCCGAGGTATGAGATCATTGATAAGATATTCTTTTTGAAAACGCCCTTTATACGCTTTGAAAGCGCACCCGCAACGCCCTCGTACATCTTGAGGATTACGTTGCCCGTAAAGCCGTCTGCAACAATAACGTCAGCGGCGCCGTAAGCAATATCGCGCACCTCTGCATTGCCGATAAAGTTAAGGTTGCTTTCTTTGAGCATAGCGTAGGTATCAAGCTGAAGCTGTGTGCCTTTGTTAGGCTCAACACCGATGTTGGCAATGCCGACCTGCGGATTTTCAACACCGATGATGTTCCTCATATAGATTGAACCCATTGCCGCAAACTGGCAAAGATGCTCAGGCTTACACTCAACGTTTGCGCCGCAATCCAGCAGCATAAACGGACTCTTCTGCGAAGGCATAATGCTGGCGATTGCCGCACGCTTTACGCCCTTGATACGCTTGATTATAAACGTTGCCCCCACAACAATCGCACCCGTACTGCCTGCAGAAACAAAGGCATCGCCCTTACCCTCGGCAAGTGCATTCATACCAACCGCAAGCGACGTATCGGCATGCTCCTTGAGAACTGTTCTCGGGTCATACTCCATCTCAAAAACATTATCTGCCTGAAGAATTTCCATTCCGCTTATGTTGACGGAATTTTCCTCAGCGCACTTCTTAATTTTCGCCTCATCGCCGACAAGCAGGATATCAACACCCAGCTCCTCCACAGCCCAACGGCTGCCCTTGAGAATTTCAAGCGGCGCATTGTCGCCACCGAAAGCATCAACGATAATTTTCATTTACTCTTCACCCTTTTCAGTTGGTTTCAAGCTCATCCAGACCTCTTTGTGCAAGAGCGGCATAACGCTCGCGCTTATCCCTTATTTTGGTTTCAAGCGCAGGCAATATACCGAAGTTTGCACCCATCGGCTGAAAATCTTTCGACTCGGATGAGCTGATATACTCAGCCAGCGCACCCATCATCGTAGTATTTTTAAGTATCAGCGGAGCCTTGCCCTGCAAATATCTTGCGGCATTCAGACCTGCAAGTATACCTGATGAAGCAGACTCCATATAGCCCTCAACGCCCGTAATCTGACCGGCAAAATAAAGACCGGGTCTTGTGCGGAACGAATAATCCGCATTGAGCAGTTTTGGGGAATCGATAAAAGTATTGCGGTGCATAACACCGTAGCGCACAAACTCGGCATTTTTAAGCGCAGGTATCATAGAGAAAACACGCTTCTGCTCACCGAATTTGAGGTTTGTCTGGAAGCCTACTAGATTAAACAGCGTACCCTCTGCATTCTCTCGCCTGAGCTGAAGAACGGCCCACGGCCTGTGACCCGTCTTAGGATCTCGCAGACCTACGGGACGAAGCGGGCCGTATCGCATCGTATCAGCACCTCGGGAAGCCATAGCCTCAATAGGCATACAGCCCTCATAAACGTCGTGCCGCTCATCAAACGCGTGCACGCCTGCACGCTCAGCAGTAGTTATCGCCTCATAAAAGGCTTCGTATTCTTCTTTATTCATCGGGCAGTTGATATAATCATCCTCACCGCCGCGGTCATATCTGGACTGAGTAAATGCACAGTCATAATCAAGGCTTTCTGCCGTGACTATGGGAGCCGCCGCATCAAAAAAGCTGAGTCTGCCGCCGCAAAGCTTATCGATATCTGCCGCAAGGCTGTCCGACACAAGGGGACCTGCCGCAACGATAACAACACCTTCAGACGGAATTTTTTCAACCTCAGCGTGTTTTACGGTAATGAGCGGATTTTCGTCAATCAGCTTTGTAATGATTGCTGAAAACTCATCACGGTAAACAGCAAGCGCACCGCCTGCGGCAACCGCACACTGCTCAGCGGCAATCATACACACCGAGCCGAAGCGGCGCATCTCTTCTTTGAGCAGACCTGCCGCGCTGTCAAGTCGCATTGCCTTGAGCGAATTGGAGCAAACAAGCTCAGCATAGCCCGAAAGCTTGTGCGCAGGCGAATATTTCTGAGGCTTCATCTCAAAAAGCTCAACCTCAACGCCTGCTTTTGCAAGCTGCCACGCAGCCTCCACGCCGGCAAGACCTGCGCCGATAACTGTAGCCTTACTCATCTTCTTTGCCTTTCTTTCTGCTTGCCTTCTTCTCAAAGCCACAGCCCTCGTTAAGGCAGGATACAACTCCGCCTCTCTTCTTGAAGAGAGCCTTACCGCACTGCGGACAATTTTCGCCCGTGGGCTTATCCCACGTTACAAAATCGCACTTGGGCCAGCTTTCACAGCCATAGAACACGTGACCTTTGCGGCTGCGTTTCTCAACAACCTTTGCGCCACACTTGGGACACTGTGCGTTTGTTTCCTGAATAAGGGGCTTTGCATTTTTACAGGTCGGATAATTCGGGCAGGCAAGGAATTTGCCGAAACGTCCGATTTTGACGACCATCATTGCACCGCACTTATCACAGGGGATATCCGTCTTATCTTCTTCAAGCTCAATCTTAACGCCCTGCATATCGGCTTTTGCCTTATCGAGTGTCTTCTCAAAATCGCCGTAGAAATCGTGGAGAACGGCAATATAGTCTGTCTTGCCCTCCTCAACCTCATCAAGTGTTGTTTCCATCTGTGCCGTGAACTTAACGTTTACAATCTTCGGGAAACGCTCACCGAGCAGGCGTGTTGTGGCAACGCCAAGCTCTGTGGGTACAAGCTGCTTTGAAGAACGCTTAACGTACTCACGCTTGATGATTGTTGTGATAATTGTTGCATAGGTACTCGGACGGCCTACGCCGTTTTCTTCGAGCGCCTTGATAAGTGAAGCTTCTGTATATCTGGGGGGAGCCTGAGTGAAGTGACGTGCAGGCACAAGTTCCTTGAGCTTGAGTGTTTCGCCGCTCTTGAGTTCGGGCAGTTTGCCGTCCTTCTCCTCATCGTCCTCTGTGCTCTCTTCGTAGAGTGCGGTGAAGCCTTCGAACTTAACCTCGTAGCCTGTTGCCGAAAATGTGCAATACTGCTCTTCGCCGGGGCGCTGAGCCTTTATCTCTGCCTTGACGGTGTTCTGCACGCAGTCAGCCATAAGGCTTGCAATAAAGCGAAGCCAGATGAGGTTATAAAGCTTATACTGCTCAACGGTAAGGCTGTCCTTGACCATTGCAGGTGTAAGCGCAGGGTTTGTGGGACGCACTGCTTCGTGACCGTCCTGAGCGTTTGCGCGCTGTTTGAAGTAACGCGGCTTCTCGGGAAGGAACTTTTCGCCGTAAGTCTCTTTGATGAAATCTGAACCCTGCTGTCTTGCCTGGTCAGAAATACGAAGCGAGTCTGTTCTCATATATGTGATAAGACCCATTGAGCCGTGGCCCTTGATGTTGACACCTTCGTACAGCTCCTGGGCTATCTTCATTGTGCGCTGTGACTGGAAGTTGAGCCTGCGTGAAGCCTCCTGCTGCATTGTGGAGGTTGTAAAGGGAGGTGCAGGGCTCTTATTGCGTGTGCCCTTCTTGACTGAGCCGACAGTATACTCTGCGCCGTCAAGACGGGATATATATGAATTTGTCTGCTCCTCGGAAACAAGCTTTACTTTACCTGTTTCATCGCCTGTAAATGCGGCAGAGAAAACCTTGCGTGATGTTGCTGTAAAGCGTGCATCGAGTGACCAGTATTCCTCGGGAACAAACTTGTTTATCTCATCCTCTTTGTCGACAATCAGGCGGACTGCAACCGACTGAACACGTCCTGCAGAAAGACCTCTGCGGATTTTCTGGCTGACAAAGGGGCTGAGCTTGTAGCCGACAAGTCTGTCGAGAATTCGTCTTGCCTGCTGTGCATTTACCATATCGATATCAACCTGTCTGGGGCTTGCCATACCGTTTGAGATACCTGTGCGCGTAATCTCGTTGAAGGTTACGCGGTTTTTCTTGCTGAGGTCAAGATCGAGAAGCGTAGCAAGATGCCATGAAATAGCTTCTCCCTCACGGTCAGGGTCGGTTGCGAGAAGAACGCTGTCGCTCTTTTTGACAGCACTCTTAAGCTCTGCAACAAGCTTTTCCTTGCCCTTTACTATTTCGTATTTCGGTGCAAAATCGTGATGAACGTCAACGCTCAGCTTTGAAGCAGGCAGGTCGCGCACATGGCCGACAGACGCCATAACCTCATAACCGTCACCGAGGAAATTTTTAATTACTTTTGCTTTTGAGACAGACTCAACAATTACAAGCTTTGCCATAAGCTCATATCCTTTCGTTTGAAGGGTATTTTTGTTTAAATTATCTGATATCTGTTACCGGGGCACGCGGTGATAACTCCCTCGATTTCAAGCTCGGTGAGCACCGCGGAAAGCTCCGGTGCGGTAAGACCGCTTTTTATTACAAGCGTATCGTAAGCAATCGGATCCGTGCCGAAAAGTGCATACACATCGCTTTGTGTCTTATTAAGATTATCGGGTGTTCTTTGCTTTACGGGAGCCGCATCTGCAGAAGGTGCAAGCGTACGCTCCAATTTTTTAAGATCTATAAGTTCCGGATACATATAAGCGTAATCCGACAATACGTCAGCCGCCGAAAAGACAGGCTTAGCACCGTTTGCAATAAGAATATTAGAGCCGATGTAGGCTGAACTTATCGCATCACCGGGCACAGCGCATACGTCTCTGCCCTGATTGATTGCGTGCTTTGCCGTGCCGAGAGAGCCGCTTTTTTCGCCTGCCTCGATAATTACCGTTGCAAGCGACATACCGCTGATTATACGGTTGCGCATAGGAAAGCTGCCCCTGGACGGAGCTGACAGCGGATAATACTCGCTGATAACCGCACCGTTTTGCGATACGCTGTTGCGCAAAGCTTCATTCTCGGAAAGATAGCTCGCACCAAGACCGCAACCCATAACGGCAACTGTTTTGCCGCCTGCGCTTATTGCGCCCTCGTGCGATGCAGAGTCGATGCCGAGCGCACCGCCGCTGATAACAGTTGCACCTGCTCTGGCAAGCGAAGCCGCCAGCCTGTACGCAACCTCTTTGCCGTAGCGAGAAGCATCCCTTGCGCCGACAACCGAAACGGTCAGGCGTGCTTTGAGACATTCGGGGTTGCCGTTGACGTAGAGAAGAGCGGGACTGTCGGTTATGTTTTTCAGATGGTGGGGATAATATTCGCAGGTTTGCGAAATTATATGCCAGGAATTGTTTTTACATATCTGTGCCGCTTTGGATGCACGGGCAATATCACGCTTTAAAAGCCTTTCGAGCTGAGCAGGTTTTAATATGCCGAGCATTCTCCACTCAATTTCGCTCGCCTCAAAAAATCCGCGCGCACTGCCAAACTCCGCAACAGCCGCAGTATAATCCGAGCCTGCACCGAGTGCATTAGCCAACCATATTTCGTAAGCCTCGTCTGCGTATGCAGCACTCATCTCATCAGCTCCCACATAATTATCGCCGCCGCCATAGATGCATTGAGCGACTCTGCTCTGCCCTTCATCGGCACACGAACCCTGTGCATACAGCTCATCGCCGTTTTCTCGGTTACACCGTTACCCTCGTTACCGATAACGCAGACCGTTTTTTCGCCAAGCGGTGTGACAGTTATATCCTCAGCGCTTTCGCTGGGGGTAGATGACAGAGTAACGTAACCCCTACCCTCAAATTCCTTCATCGCAAGGCCCATATCCTCAACAGTAATAATCGGCAGCCTGAGCAGAGAACCCATAGCAGCACGCTGAGCCTTGGGATTATACACATCGCAACAACCGCAAAGCACTGCGCCGCCTATGCCCAAAGCTTCAGCCGTGCGTGCAATAGCACCGAGATTTGCAGGATCCTGAATATTCTCGAGTGCAACTATTTTTGCGTTACTATATATTTTATCTATATAATGTGTTTTGTCAAGAGTTTTGCAAACACAAAAGATGCCCTGCGGCGAAAAGGTATCGGACAGCTTTGCGGCTATCTCTTCGGAAACCTCATAGCTCTCCGCCGCCCTTTCTTTGAGCAGAGTGACCTCGTCGCAGTACTTCTCCGCTGCCTTTGAGGTGTAGAAAAGTCTGACAACCTCAACGCTGCCGGAAGCATCGGCACAGAGCCTTGCTCCCTCAAGGAAGAACATACCCTGCTCCCTCCTTGCCTTTGCGCTATCGCGGAGCTGTACGGCAGCCTTGATTTTTTCGTTTGATTTTGCTGTTATAAGTGTCTGCATATTATCACCTGAAAATAGTTATCAGCTGTAAACCGCTGATTATCAAAAAAGTTCAAGCCCACGGTTACATCCGAGGGCTTGATAGAATTACTGATTATTAAAGTGCAGCCTTTGCTTTCTCGCAGATTGCTGTGAATGCAGCAGGATCGGAGATTGCGATTTCGGAAAGCATCTTTCTGTTGAGGTTGATGCCTGCCTTCTTGAGACCGTTGATGAGTGTTGAGTAGTTCATACCGTTCATCTTTGCAGCTGCAGAGATACGGGAGATCCAAAGGCGGCGGAAGTCTCTCTTCTTGAGCTTACGGCCGATGTATGCATACTGGCCGGACTTCATAACAGCCTGCTTAGCAGTCTTGAAAAGCTTTGCCTTTGAGCCATAGTAGCCCTTAGCCATCTTGAGAACTTTATTTCTTCTCTTACGAGTCATTGTTGCGCCCTTAATACGAGCCATGATTAGTTACCTCCAATAATTTTACTATTTGTGTTGCCCTATCCGAATTATTTGTAGGGAACAAGGCGCTTGATCTGCTTGCAGTTTGTTGCATCAGCAACAACTGTCTTGCGAAGATTTCTCTTGCGCTTTGTGCTCTTCTTTGTAAGGATGTGGGATTTGTTAGCGTGACCTCTCATGGGCTTGCCGTTCTTGGACAGCTTAAAACGCTTCTTTGCACCGGAGTGAGTTTTGATTTTAGGCATTGTTTTATCCTCCTTGTTTTAGTATTACTTGTTGGGCTTAGGTGCGAGGAACATCAGCATCTGGCGTCCCTCGAGTTTTGCGGCCTTTTCGACAGAAGCTGTCTCTGCACAAGCCTGTGCAAAACGCTCCATAATCTCGATACCGAGGTTTGTGTGAGCCATCTCACGACCTCTGAAACGAATTGAAACCTTGACCTTGTCGCCGCCTGCGATGAATCGCTTGGCGTGGCCGACCTTGGTGTCAAAATCGTGCGTATCAATGTTTACCGAAAGTCGGACTTCCTTGATATCAACTACACGCTGATTCTTACGGGCTTCCTTTTCACGCTTGGCCATATCAAAGCGATACTTACCGTAGTCCATGATTTTGCAGACAGGCGGCTTTGCCTGAGGCGAAATCTTAACCAGGTCGAGATCACGCTCTTCTGCGATGCGAAGCGCCTCGCTTGCTGACATGATGCCGAGCTGTTCACCGTCGCTGCTGATAACACGCAGCTCCTTATCCCTTATTTCTTCATTGATCTGCAGTTCTTTAGCACTAATGTTCAAGCACCCCCAAAAATTAATAAATGCGTGGGCAGAAAACACCCACGCATACAATAAACCACACAATAAGCCGCAAAGCTACCGTAGTGAAGTGTATTGACCGCCGTAGAGCTTTGCCCCGACGGTGAGGACATGGTGTTCCTGCTTTGTTTGCTCAATAATGTTACCAAAAATCCGCCAATATGTCAACAGTTTTTTCAAAACTTTTCACCCTATGAAAAACCGACAACAAATTAACTAAAAACTATTGTAATTCGCACACTTTTGTTGTACAATAAGTACACATATCGTGTGGTATGAACAACTAACCCAAGGAGGTATCCTCTCAATGCCTACACAGAACACCTTAAAAATCAAAACCAAACGCAGTAATCTTTACCTTCGCGTTTCAAAGGGTCACTTTGCAACCAACCATTCGCACAGTAACTATTATATAGACGTTGTTGCCCAGAAATCCCGCCTTTCCGAAGCAAAGGCTGTTGCAAAAGAGCTTTGCAGCGCATATAACTACAACACAACCATTATCGATACAATCCTCTGCCTCGACGGCACAGAGGTCATCGGCACCTGCCTTGCAGACCAGCTGACAAAGAACGCATTTATGAACATCAACGCTCATCAGACAATCTACGTCGTAACGCCCGAAATGACAGGCACATCTCAAATGATATTCCGCGACAATATTGTTCCGATGATCAAGGGCAAGCACGTTCTTGTTCTTGCGGTTTCGGTCGCAACCGGCTACACAGCAAAGGCAGCTGTTGAAGCAATCAAGTACTATGGTGGCGAGGTATCCGGCATAGCCTCAATCTTCTCGACTGTTGAAGAATGCGACGGTCTCCAGATCAACTCCGTATTCAACCCCAACGATCTGCCCGACTACTTCACACTCCCCTCTCACGAGTGTCCGCTGTGCAAACAGGGCAACAAGCTCGACGCTTTGATAAACAGCTACGGCTTCTCGAAGCTCGGCTAAGACCCGGCAAAAGCAATAATACCATCAAAGCAAAGCGTTGCTGTCAGCACCTGACGGCAACGCTTTATATTTTTTCAGCGGTGTGCAACTAAAAATATGTGCAACTAAACGATTGAACACAGCTTCTTTTTATGGTATTATATATATTCAAGTGAGTATAAATATATTAATTATTAAAATATAAGCTCTTAAGGAGATTTGTAATGGATAAGCTTACCGTGCTTGCACTTTTCGGCGGCAAATCAAGCGAACACGATGTTTCAACCGTTTCTGCCGCATCGGTTATCAGCAACATCCCCTGCGACAAATACAACGTAATAATGCTCGGCATAACAAAAGACGGACGCTGGCTCCGCTACACAGGCGAAACATCACGTCTGCCCGAAGATAAATGGCTCGAAGATGAAGCTGACCTCCACCCCGCTTACCTTGTGCCTGATTCATCAGTAGGCGGTATTGTGGAAATCATCGACGGCAAGGTTGTTACAACACCCGTTGATGTCGTTTTCCCCATTCTCCACGGCAAAAACGGAGAAGACGGAACGGTTCAGGGTCTGCTCCAGCTTGCAGGCCTCGCCTTTGTCGGCTGTGATATGATTTCAAGCGCCGACTGTATGGATAAAGCGGTTACAAACGCACTTGCCGACAGAGCAGGCATTGCTCAGGCAAAGTGGCTCAGCTTCACAGAACACGAATACCGAAGCAATCCTCAGAAGATCCTCGACAATGCCGCTGAAACACTCGGCTATCCGATATTCGTAAAGCCGGCAAATGCAGGCTCATCCGTCGGAATCAGCAAAGCAACCGACCTTCAGACACTTGCCGACGGCATTGAAGTAGCTTTTGTAAATGATAATAAGGTTGTACTTGAAGAAACCGTAACCGGCAGAGAGGTTGAGTGCGCAGTGCTCGGCAACGAAGAGCCGATTGTTGCAACACCCGGCGAAATCGCTCCCTGTAACGATTTCTATGATTTTGACGCAAAATACGTTGCCGGCACAAGCGGTCTGTTTATCCCTGCAAGAATCAGCGACGAACAGCTTGAGGCTGTAAAGAAGCAGGCGATCAAAGCATATAAAGCTCTGGGCTGCGAGGGACTTTCAAGAGTTGATTTCTTTGTCAACGATGAGCAGATTCTGCTCAACGAAATCAACACTATTCCCGGCTTCACTTCAATCAGTATGTACCCCAAGCTCTTTGAGCACAGCGGAATTGCATACCCCGACCTTCTTGATAAGCTTCTCACGCTCGCTATACAGCGAAAGGAGCAACGTCAATGAGCCGCAAGGTAGTAATTACAATCAACGACAGCCACGAGGTTGACGGACAGATTGAAACCGCCAAGCTCACAACAGTCGGCAAATACGAAGAGCTTGAAAACGGCTATCTTCTCCGTTATCTCGAAACTGAAGATTTTAACGGCAGTGAAACCACCGTATCCTGTATCGACGGTGTTGTTACAATGAAGCGCCTTGGTGGCAGGCACAATGCCCAGCTCATCGTAGAGCCCGGCAAACGCTACAGCTGTATGTACGCCACAGAATACGTCGACCTTATGCTCGGCGTTCACGGCAAAGAAGTACGAAGCCGCGTCAGCGAAGGAGAGGGCGAGCTTTTCTTCAGCTACACTCTCGATTTCAACACAGGTTTCTGCTCACAGAATGATTTAAAAATCACATTCCGTTTTGAATAAAAGCGAGGTATAAATATGTCTAAGTTAGTTAAAAATGTTCAGGACAAGCTGACAGCAGCAATCGCTTCAGCTTTCGAAAAAGCTATTGCCGAAGGTGCTCTGCCCGAGGCAGAAATACCTTCATTCAATATTGAAGTTCCTGCAGACCGCGCAAACGGAGATTTCTCCACAAATGCTGCAATGGCAGGCGCAAGGGTTTTCCGCCGCGCTCCCCGTCAGATAGCTGACGCCGTATGCGCAAGCCTTGACCTTGAGGGCACCTACGTTGCCAAGTGTGAGGTTGCAGGCGCAGGCTTCATAAACTTCTATCTCAGCGATGATTACTACGCTGCAATTCTCCGCGATGTACGCGCTTGCGGTGAGGATTACGGACGTTCAGACTATGGCGAAGGCAAAACAGTTAACGTTGAGTTCGTTTCAGCAAACCCCACAGGCCCCATGCATATGGGCAATGCAAGAGGCGGCGCACTTGGCGATTGCCTTGCCGCTGTTCTTGATTGGGCAGGTTACAAAGTAACACGTGAATTCTACGTCAATGATGCCGGTAATCAGATTGCCAAGTTCGGTCTCTCACTCGACGTACGTTACCAGCAGATTTTCAAGGGCGAAGATGCCGTTGAACTGCCTGAGGACAGCTACCACGGTGAAGATATCAAAGAACGTGCTCAGCAATTTGCAGACATACACGGTGACAAATATATGAGCGCTACCGAGGAAGAGCGCAGAGCAGCTCTTGTTGAGTTTGCACTTCCCCTTAATATCGATAAAATGCACGCAAACCTCGACAAATACAGAATTGACTATGACGTCTGGTTCCGCGAAAGCTCACTTTATAAAAGCGGTGAGCTTGATGAGACACTTGCAATGCTCAAAGAAAAGGGTCTCACATACGAGAAAGACGGTGCAATCTGGTATAAAGCTACAGAGCACGGCGGCGAAAAGGACGAGGTTCTTGTCCGCGCAAACGGTAATCCCACCTACTTTGCAGCTGATATCGCCTACCACCGCAACAAGCTCGAAAGCAGAAAGTTCGACAAAGCTATCAACATCTGGGGCGCAGACCACCACGGTCACGTCGCCAGAATGAAGGGCGTACTCGAAGCACTCGGCACGGATTCATCAAAGCTTGACATCCTTCTTATGCAGCTCGTCCGCCTCACACGCGGCGGCGAAGTTGTAAGAATGAGCAAGCGTACCGGTAAATCAATTACTCTCGAAGATCTTCTTGAAGAAATTCCGATTGATGCAGTACGTTTTCTCTTCAACATCCGCGAGCCCGGTTCACAGATGGATTTTGACCTCGACCTTGCAGTTGAGCAGAGCGCTCAGAACCCCGTATACTACTGCCAGTATGCACACGCAAGAATCTGCAGTATCTTTAGAAAGCTCGGCATTGATAATATAAACGCTGTTGAGTGCACGGATGACGAGCTGAAGCTTCTCACTGCAGCAGAGGAAAGAGAGCTTATCAGCCACCTCGCATCGCTTACAGGAGAAATAGTAAACGCTGCGAAGAACTACGACCCCGCAAGAATTACACGCTACTGCGTAGAACTCGCTACACTGTTCCACAAATTCTACAACGCATGCCGAGTAGTAAGCGGCGAAAACGAGGCACTTACACACGCAAGACTTTATCTTTGCTCCTGCGTTAAGTCAACGCTCAGCAACGTACTCACAATGCTCAGAATCAATGTACCCGAATCAATGTAATAAGGGATGGATACGATGTACAATGTAAACATTATCGCTCACAGAGGTGCAAATAAGGTAGCTCCGCAGAACACAATCCCTGCTTTTGAAAAAGCAATCGAAATGGGAACAGACGGCTTCGAGACAGACGTTCACCTCAGCAAAGACGGCGTGCCCGTAATCTGCCATAATTACACCATTGACGAAACTTCCAACGGCAAAGGTGAAATTGAAAACATGACGCTCGAAGAGCTTAAACGCTACGATTTCGGCGCATATTACAGCGATGAGTTCAAAGGCACAACACTCCCCACGCTTGATGAATTTCTCGACCTTGCAGTAGGAAAAGGACTCAAGATACTCAACATTGAGCTTAAGCCCGAAAAGGACGACACAAGAAGAGAAACACTCGTCAAGAAAACTCTTGAAGCTGTAGCTGAAAGAGGACTTAGCGATATCCTGCTCATATCAAGCTTCAGCAAAGAAATTCTTGAGTATATCAAGCAGATTGATCCTTCGTGCAAAACTGCATACTTGTATCCTGCAGGCTATATCAGAGCACATATGGCATTTATTCCGCCATATGCAGCAATGGAAAAAATGCAGTGCCACGCAGCACACCCCCACAAGCTCTGCATCCGTGGAGATTTCGTTGAAAAAGCACACGAAAAAGGTATCGAAGTCAACGTATGGACAATTGACGAACCCGAAGATATCCGCGCAATGATTAAAGCCGGTGTAGACGGAATTATCACAGATTGCCCTGACCTTGTAAGAAGCATACTCAACGAAATGAACG
This sequence comes from Clostridia bacterium, assembly GCA_017382015.1. Taxonomy (GTDB): domain Bacteria; phylum Bacillota; class Clostridia; order Oscillospirales; family Acutalibacteraceae; genus UBA8612. Next base: position 381 of record JAFOBC010000318.1, on the reverse strand, counting down.
CTTAAATCAATATATAACGCTAAACCCCCGTACTGCTTTTGTGAGCAATACGGGGGCTTTTTTAGCGAATAATACAATGATACGATGTAAATGGAGTCATCAAAATACAAAACAAAAAGAGCCGTATCAAACGATACAGCTCTGTAGGATTGTACCCTAAAAACCGAACAAAGCGAAGAAGTAAGGTGAAGTGGAGAAGAAAAACCTGAATACCAAAGTGAGAAAATGGTTCAAGCCCTCGACCTATTAGTACTGCCTAGCTGAACGTATCACTACGCTTACACATGCAGCCTATCAACCTCATAGTCCATGAGGGGTCTTACTAGCTTATGCTATGGGATATCTAATCTTGGAGATGGCTTCACGCTTAGATGCTTTCAG
>JAFOBC010000317.1 GCA_017382015.1 Clostridia bacterium | reverse complement strand
CGTTTTTAACTCTATGAGCGCTGTGCAGGCAGAGGAACTGGGCGCTCAAAAAATTGTGCTTTCGCCCGAGCTTACGCTGATGCAGGCATCAAAAATCGGCGGCAAAAGCGAAAAAGGTCTTGTGGTTTACGGTAAATTGCCGCTTATGATAACACGCAACTGTCCCATTAAAAACGGTGCGGATTGCGCCGCTTGCGGCGGCAAACGTTGTCTGACCGACAGACTCGGTGTTGAATTCCCCGTAGTCTGCGGCGATGGATATTCGCAGGTGCTCAATTCCAGACCGATATATATGGCGGACAGATTAAGTGAAACCGACTTTGTCGATTTTAATCTGCTCTGGTTTACCGATGAAAGTGCCGAGGAGTGTGCGGATGTGATGCAAAAGTATATCAGCCGCAAACCTGCCCCCGATGTTAAGGATTTCACACGCGGCCTTTATTACAGAGGCGTTGAATAAGCCTTGTTTTTAAAGGCGGTATATGGTAAAATAAACTCGGCTTGTGATAAGACAATGAATTGCAAAACGCAATATTAATTTATCTTGAGGTATCGGAACATAAAGGCAGAGAATGAAGCTTTTCTCGGTGCCTCAACGTACAATAGCAAATCAACTTAATTGAGGTATTAAAAATGGAACAGTGGGAATATGACAGAATAAGTGAGTTGACACGCATTTCGCGTGAGCGTGAGCTGACGCCTGAAGAGCAGGAGGAGCGCGCACTGCTGAGAAGAAAGTATATCGATTCGTTCAAGCTCAGCCTTACCTCACAGCTCGACACAACCTATATTGTTGACGAAAAGGGCAACAAAACCAAGCTCGAGCGCAAGAAAAAGAAGAAATAACGGTATATGTGAATATATCAACACCGTTGTTCAGAAGGCTCTTTTAAAATAAGATGCCGCTGAACGGCCTCCCCTGTGTAAGGGGAGGTGGGTTTTGTGTAACAAAACCCGGAGGGGTTGTTTTATGCTGACAATCCCTCAGTCTCGCATTCGCTCGACAGCTCCCTTTACACAAGGGAGCCTTGACAAGAAACAATAATTTTACACGGAGAGGTGTATTGATATGTATAATTTTTCTATTGGCGTAATTGTTGATTCATTCCGTCTTCCTATCAAGGATGCGGTAAAGAAGGCTGCTGAGGTTGGCGCTCAGGGTATTCAGGTTTACTCAACAAGGGGCGAAATGGCTCCCGAAAACCTTGATGCAGCTGCACGTGCCGAGTTCAAAAGATTAGTAGAGGGTAACGGTCTTGTTATCTCTGCTCTTTGCGGCGATCTTGGCGGCGGCGGATTCAGCTTTGCTGAGAGAAACCCCGAGAAGATTGAGAAATCAAAGCGTATCCTCGACCTTGCAAAGGAGCTTGGCACAAATGTTGTTACAACACATATCGGTGTTGTACCCGAGGATAAGAACCACGACAGATACAAGGTTATGCAGGAGGCTTGCTACGAGCTTTCACGCTATGCTGACGAAATCGGTGCTCACTTCGCAATCGAAACAGGCCCCGAAACATCTGCTGTGCTCAAGGATTTCCTTGATTCACTCGGCTCAACGGGCGTCGGTGTAAACCTTGACCCCGCAAACCTTGTTATGGTAACAGGTGATGACCCCGTAGGTGCGGTTTACAACCTTCAGAAGTATATCGTACATACACACGCTAAGGACGGCGTTCAGAATTTTGTTGAAGACCCCGAAATCGTATACGGCCTCAAGAAGAGACCTGTTGACGTTATCGTTACAGGCGATTCTTTCGATGAGGTTCCTCTTGGTGAGGGTAGTGTTCCGTGGGCAGGCTACCTCAAGGCACTTGACGATATAGGTTACAAGGGCTTCCTTACAATTGAGCGTGAGGTCGGCGATAATCCCGAGGCTGATATCCGCAAGGCAGTATCCTTCCTGGAGGGTTATATCAGATAATGAAATTTTCAGTCAGTTCATACAGCTTTCAGCGCCTGCTTAACAGCGGCAAGTATACACAGCTTGACCTTATCGGTGTTGCAAAAGAAATGGGCTTTGACGGCATCGAGTTTACCGACCTTATGCCTACCGACGGTATGAGTGACCTGGAGTATGCAAGGGTGCTTCGTGATGCGGCAGAAAAAGCAGGTATCGAGATTGTAAATTACACAATAGGCGCAGACTTCCTTGGCGAAAAAGGCTGGGAAGCTGAGGCAGAAAGGCTTTTCGGTCAGGTTGACGTTGCCGAGGCACTTGGTGCAAAAGGTATGCGCCACGATGCTACGGGCGGCTTCAAGGGCGATGATGCAAAGTATAAGAGCTTTGACAGCGCGTTGCCGATTCTTGCAGACGGTTGCCGTAAGGTTACGGAGTATGCCGCAACAAAAGGCATTGCAACAATGGTCGAAAACCACGGCTATTTCTGCCAGGATGCGGACAGAGTTGAGAAGCTTGTAAACGCTGTTGCCAACCCGAATTTCGGTCTGCTTGTCGATATGGGTAACTTTATGTGTGCGGACGATGAGCCTGCAAAGGCTGTCGGCAAGGTTGCAGGCTATGCAAAGCACGTGCACGCAAAGGATTTCCATAAGAAGAGCGGTAACGGCCCGAACCCCGGTGACGGTTTCTTCCGTACACGCGGCGGCGATTACCTCAGAGGTGCTGTTGTCGGCCACGGTGACGTGCCCGTTTACCAGTGTATACAAACTCTCAAGCGCAAGGGCTATGAAGGCTTCGTCAGTATCGAGTTTGAGGGTGTTGAGGATAACGAGTGGGCAATCAAAACAGGCCTCGAAAACCTGAAAAGATACGACGATTGATAACATAATAATGTATAATAAAAAAGGTTTGCACAGCCGATTGGTTGTGCAAACCTTTTTGTTTTTTGTTCAGGCATTTCCTTGTATCTTTTGGGCAAGAGCCTGCATAATAAGCTCGTTTATTGAAAGGAAAAGCTTCTTGAGAGCTTCGAAGAATGTGACGCTGCTCCACGATTCTGTGTCTTTGTTTTCGAATGTTAGCGGCGAAATGCCTTTTGTTTCCGAGTCGAATATCATGTATTGCGGGTAGTCAGAGTCAGAGTGAATCGTATACCCCTCGTTGCGTATCATTTCGCCGAAGAACTTATCCATTTCATCGGGGAATACGTCGTGACGCATACCTTTGATGAACCATGTGCGGTCAGGGAAAAGTGCTGTTGAAGCATCAATCTGCTTGTCGGGCGAAATGTAGCTGAATGTGCCGTTGATGATAGAGGATTCGATATATTTCTTGCTGAAAGTTTCACCTACAGGCATGGTGGTTGCGCCGTTTGAAGCTTTGGTAACACAAACAGTATTATCCGAAAGGGCGCTGTTGTATGTCTCATCTGCGATGGGGATAGCCTGGTAGCCGTATTTAGTGACGTTGAAAATGTCAACACCCATTTCGGCGTATCTTAAAAGGTCTTCTTCAATTTCAGCAGTTACGTTGTAATGGTAATTGTCAATTATGTTAATGAAATTAGCGTATTTCTCTTTGTCTGCGCCGTGGAATATAACCTCTTTAGCCTGGTCATAGTCCTCTGTGGAAACCATACTCCAGTAGCCGGGGAATGTTCCGACAGTATCCTTCATAAGCCTGGGCATAATGTCAAGATAAATATCATCATAAACATTGTTTACTGCCCAGCAGGCAATATCAAGACCGTAAGTAGTGTTAAGCACTGTTACAAAGGCATTGAGCAAGTCGTTGTAAAGTGTGCCCTCGCCAAGCAGGTTTTTGTCATAAACAAAGCGTTCAACGCCGTCTGCTGCAAGATGAATCTTGCCGGAGAAAAGCTTGCTTATAAGGTCTGCACCGTTTTGCGCACCTGCGTAGATGATATAGTCCGAAATATGCTCGGCATTATATTTGTCCATATAAGCTGCGGTGATGTTTGCACCAAGGCATCTGCCAAGCAGAGCAACCTCTGATGCTCCCGTTGCCGCCATAACGTCCTCAATATATCGGTGAAGTATGTCGGCAGTCTGGTACGGGTCTTTTCGCCAGTCATAATGGAAGGAGTAGGTTTGAATGTCATAGTTGCCGTATTGGTTTCTTCTGTCGCCAAGCGTTGCCGGATCCCATGTCCAAGGCGAATAAACTCCGTTTGGAGATTCGCCGTTTTCGTCAAGAATAACTTCGCCGTAAAGGTCTGTCATAATTGAATAAAGCACGTCGCAGAACTCGCCCCACTCCTGAGTGAAGAAAGCCTCGGCAAACACATCAATGTTTTCTTCGACAAGTGCAGTTATTTTTTCATCTGAAAGTTCTAATGGAAAAACTTTTGTTGTTGTGCCGTCGCCGTTGTCTTTGTAGAGATGGAAGCCTGTACCTTCAACGTAAATTACCGGTATATCGCTGCCGGTGTGCTTACTGCTGTCAGCACCGCTGCCGATTAAAGCAACGGTGCTGACAAGCAGACAAATTGAAACGAAAACAGATATCAATTTCTTCATTGTCTTTTTCATTATTAATGCCTCTTTAAGTTATAACCAAGCGGATGAATATCAGTCATCCTTGTGTGCGTAGTAGTAATCAACAGTTTCAGAGCCCTCTGTAAGAACGTGTGAGAAGAAGAATTCCTCACGGGGCTTGCTGTTGATAACCGTAACGGGTTTGATCTGGTTGAGGACAACGCCCTGAGCACGAAGGTTCTCTCTGTAATCCCAATAGGTGTTGGGCTTGAGGATGAGAATTTCAGGACGTCCGAGCATACCCCAGCGGATGTACTTGAAGTATTTCTCGTTAACTTCCTTGAGCTCATCGTGAAGTACGTCAATCATTTCCTGGCGCTTTTCTTCGCTTACGTCGCCCTTGATTTCTGTCATCATACAGTAACGGGGCGGATTTGATGAGAAATCGGGATAGAAGCTGTAGCCGACAAAATCGCAGCCTGTTCTTTCGAACATCTTCTTAGCAGCGTAGTCAACCATAGCTGTTGTTGTCTTTTCGTTGGCAACGTTCATGCTCAGGTTCTTTCTGTAAAGGAACTCGATAACGGGAGTGTCGTTGTACATTCTTGTAACCTGAACGATGTCTTCCATACGGTATCTGTAAAGACCAGAGGAGTTTGTAACAACAAGCTCGTACTTCTTGCCTACCTCAAGCTCGTTAAGGAGGAGAGTCTTGGGCTGCTCGGTTTCATCGTCTTCAACGTCCTCGTTTACGGGAATAAACTCGAAGAAAATGCCATAGGGGATGAGCACGCTGTCGTGAACGTTGAGCTCTGTGGGCATTGCAAAGAAGCCTTCAGCTGCTGCATAACCCATATTGTGAATCGGAATATCTTCACCGATTGAACGACGAAGCTTCTCAACATAAACCTTGAGGTTGGAGCCGACCATACCGTAAGCGTATGTGAGGCCGGGCCATATTCTGGGAGCAATGGGAGTATCAAAGCCCTTGCGGAACTCGTTGCGGAGGAATTCAGCTCTTTCAGGGTTGGGCTTGAGCTTCTTTTCGTACTCTGCACGGTGCTCGGGTGTTATTTTAACGTTCGGGTTGAT
>JAFOBC010000316.1 GCA_017382015.1 Clostridia bacterium | reverse complement strand
ATTCGTCACTGCCTGCGGAGTTTGATTTAATTCCGAGTTTGAGCCCTTCTGCATATCCCTGGATGAATGCAATCGGTGTTTTCAGCTCGTGTGAAGCGTTGGAAACAAATTCCTTTCGCATTTTCTCAATGCGCCTCTCGTGTTCAATATCCGCTTCAAGCTGTTCGTTTTTCTCCTGCAGGTCGCGCAGAGTATTGTCAAGCGATGAAGAGAGCACATTGATGCTCTGACCAAGCTCACCGATTTCGTTGTTGCTGTACGGCGGGCATTTTTGCGAAAAGTCCATTTTTGCCATTGCTCTTGTAATTTTGTTCATTTCAACAAGCGGACGGGTGAAATGGAAAAGATAAAAATACAGCGAAATCATTATAAGTGCAAACGTAACTATTGCAACGAAGCTGACGTATCTTGTTGTCGCGTTTGCTGTGTTTTCAAGGTAACTCATCTGTGCATACAGCTTCAACGTGTCGCCATTTGCGATAGAGGATGAATACATCATATACTGAAGGTTTGTTTTTTCATCAATGAGTCTGTACAGCGAGTTACCGTTGCTCAGCGTTTTGTGCGATGTAACTTTCAGGTTTCTTGTGCGCAGTAAATCGGGCAAATCAAGTGTTTTGCCTTCTTCCCAGTTTTCGATTATCTGACTTACGGATGAATTGTATTTTATTCTTCCGTCATATCCGTATATTTCAACCTCTATGTTGTTGCTCTTTTCAACGTACGACATATCCGCATAAAAATCGGTGCTGGTGAATATGATGCTTTCTATCTGCTCGCTCAGCTCCTGCAGATAATAGCTCTGACGCAATGTGTATATAAGCGGTATAAGTTGTGAGTTTGCAATAAGTATCGCAAAGCTGCCTATGCATATGAAAAAAGCCGCAATTCCGAAAAGCTGAGTTCGTACGGAGTATTTACGGCTCATCAGCTTGGGGAATAATTTTCGTAAAAGTTTCATTGTTTATTCCGCCTCGATTTTATATCCTATGCCGTATACGGTTTTCAGATGGGCGTTGCCCCAATCCCCGAGTTTTGTGCGTAGTCTTGCAACGTGGCTGTCAACCGTGCGTATGTCACCAACATAGTCAAAACCCCAGATGTCATCAAGCAATTGCTCGCGTGAGAAAACTCTGCCTGTGGATGAGAGCAGCTTGAGCAATATATTGTATTCTTTGAGGGTCAGTTCGAGTGCTGTGCCGTTGAGTGTTACAACGTGTGCTGCTTCATCTGCAATAAGTCCGTCGAGTGCGGCTGCAGGAGGAGATTGCTCAGGTTCGTTGCCTGTGCGGCGCAGTAATGCGGCAACACGCTTCATAAGCACGCTTGGGCTGAACGGTTTTGTCACGTAGTCGTCTGCGCCGACTTCAAATCCCATCAGTTCATCAAATTCTTCACTTCTTGCTGTAAGCATAATAACGGGTACGTTCGAAATTTTTCGTATTTTTCGGCAAGCTGCCCAACCGTCGAGATTGGGCATCATAACGTCAAGTATGATTGCTGCTGTGTCCGGGTTTTTTTCAAACAGTTCAAGAGCAACATCGCCGTCGTTTGCTTCAAGCGGTGTATATCCTTCGCTTGCAAGAAAGTCGCATACCAGCCTGCGTATTCTTGCTTCGTCATCTGCAATTATTATTTTCTTCATTTTCATATACCTTCCTTTTGGCTGTCTGCTCCTATTTTAACACAAGCTGTTTTCTACCGCAACATTTTTAATAATCAGTTTACAAAGTCTCAACAGCTTTCGGTGATATTCGTCAACTGCGTTACATATTTATATACTCAGTGGCAATTTTTTATATCAGGAGGTATTTTTTGTGCGCAGTTTTGACGAAGTGTATAACGAAGCGACGGCGAAAAAGAAGACAAACAAGAAAAAAGATAAGAAATCAGATTGGCTTGTGTCGCTTTCGTCTGCTCAGCTTGCGCTTGCAGTAATCGGCGTTATACTCGTGCTCGCTGTTTCAAAAATATCTCCGATGACATTTGCGACATTGCGCGAAGAATTTAATCTTATTATGCAGCAGGATATGAGTGTAACGGAGGTGGCGTTGCGTATCCGTTCGGTTTTTGCTCCCGGTGTTATTCAGCCTGAAATAGAGGAGGAGATCACTGCGTCGGGCGGTGAGGATATGCAGGTGTATCAGGCGAGTGAGAGTGTGTGTTTTGCTCCGTTTGACACAACGGTTAAAATGCTGATGCCTGACAGCGGTGAAATAACGTCGCGCTTCGGTTACCGCAATCATCCCATTACAGGGGAATTCGGCATACATAACGGTACAGATATTGCCGCTCCTGAAGGGACGGCGATTCTGGCGGCTTTTGACGGCAGGGTAGAGGAAATCGGATATAACAGCGTTAGGGGTAATTATATTCTGCTCTCTCATGGCGGCGAAACAAAAACGCTTTATCTTCACTGTAGCGAGATTGTAGCGTCGAAGGGTGCCTGCGTAAGGCAGGGCGAAGTGATTGCGAGAGTTGGCAGTACTGGCTATTCAACAGGGCCTCATCTGCATTTCTCTATCATTGTAGGCGGCAAGTACTGCAATCCGGAGTGGCTTATCAATGACCTTTAATGTCCGTGAAACCCGTGTTAAAATCAGCTTTTTCTTCTTTGTTGCCGTTTGCTTTGCCTTGGTGCTTGATACAACAGATACTGCCGCTCTTGCACTTTGTGCGGCGGTGATTCATGAAACCGGCCATCTGCTGTGTATGCTTCTCTATGGCGAAAGACCGTCAGAGGTTTTTCTTGCGCCTTTCGGGATGAGTATAACACGGCTGTCTTGCGGAGGGTGCAGAAAAGAGATTGTTATTGCGCTTGCAGGCCCTGCAGCAAATCTTTTTACCGCCGCAGTACTGCTGGTCGTTATGGCAATAGGTAAGGTTTCGGGGTTGCTTAAGCCTGCTGTTGTCAATGTTTCGCTTGCGGTTTTCAATCTTTTGCCTATTGAGCCTCTTGATTGCGGCAGAGCTGTCAGATACAGGCTGATGTGCTCTATGAATATCGTAAGAGCTGAAAAAATTGCATTTGTGATAGGCGTTGTGTTTTTGGTCCCGCTGTCTGCAATGGGTTT
>JAFOBC010000315.1 GCA_017382015.1 Clostridia bacterium | reverse complement strand
TGCAAGTGAAACCGCGCCGTCAAAAATACCGCCCTAGCCGTCATCTCCCGAAAGCGAAACGCCGAGCGAAACCCCGACATCGTCTGAGGAGAGCTCGTCGGAATCTGCTTCGTCCGATACGTCGAGCGAAATCGAATCGCCCTCGTCTGACTATGCAAGTTCAGCTCGACCGACCGTCAGCTCGAATACCGTGTCACAGCAGGAGAGTGTAAGCTCAACTGCTGTGAATAAGGACAAGGATGAAAATAGGGGAGCGGCAATACTAATTTTCTGCTATATAATTGCGGTGCTTATCGGCATCTGTCTTGTGGTGTTGATTTTTGTAAACGTTTATATCCCGATTGCGCGAAAGAAAAAGGAACTCAAATATTTTGACGACCGAAAATAGCCGTTTTCCTTACATTATATATAGGCGTTTATTGGCGTAATATTTTAAACCGCCATTTGCTGATTTTACGAATAAAACTCCGAGTTTGATTTCTTGCTCGGGGTTTTTTATACATTCTGCTGATTTTTTAGATTTATTTATGTCGGTTGCAACCGAAATATCACTCAACCCCCTCCAAAAAACACAAAAACAACCCCGAAATTTCGTCATTCTGCACAAAATAAGCGTTGCAGTTTGTCACCACTTATGAAAAAGGTAGAAAATGCGATAAAACCGGGAAAAAACAAAAAAAATCTTGCAAATAAACCCTTGGTATGATATTATATTCAGGCACGCGTTTGAAAATATGCGTGCAGATATGCGATGATGCGGGAGGTGGCCGACCTCTGAGTTGGGAAATTTCCGCGGAGTATGTCCGATTTTTAAACCGGGCGATTAAAAAAACTTCACTGTTGAATTCGCTATTCCGGATTTGTTGGTCAAAAGCTATGGTATTCCAGAGGTACTTGACCGCCTAAGGACAAGTCCGGTTTTAAAACGAAAATGGTTGAAACACCCGGAGCGGTGTAAAGAAGTTTTAGAATCCTGCCCACCTATTAAATAAGGAGGCGAAATTCAAATGGCAAAGGAAAAAATCAGAATCAGACTGAAGAGCTACGATCACAAGCTTATCGATCAGTCAGCGGAAAAAATTGTTGAAACCGCAAAGCGCACCGGCGCAAGAGTTTCGGGACCCGTTCCGCTCCCCACTGACAGAGAGATCGTTACCATTCTCCGTGCTGTCCATAAATATAAGGATAGCCGTGAACAGTTTGAAACACGCACACACAAAAGGCTTATCGACATTCTCAGACCTTCAAACAAGACCGTTGAAGCTCTGATGAGTCTTGAGCTCCCTGCCGGCGTTGAAATCGAGATTAAGCTTTAATCGATTTTTCGCGGGTAAGGTCATGTTGGCGAAATGCCAACCAATAACCTATTAAGGAGGAAATAAACATGAAAAAAGGAATCATTGGAAAAAAGCTTGGCATGACTCAGGTTTTTGACCAGAACGGCAACGTTATCCCTGTTACCGTAATCGAAGCAGGTCCTTGTCTCGTAACATTCAAGAAGACTGCTGAAAACGACGGCTACGATGCTGTTCAGCTCGGTTACGGCGAAATCAAAGCTAACAAGGTAACCAAACCGCTCAAAGGACATTTTGACAAGAACGATGTTGCTCCCAAGCGCGTACTCAAAGAGTTCAGACTCGATGATACATCAGCTCTCAACATCGGCGATCTTGTAAAAGCTGACGTATTTGCCGAAGGCGAAACGGTTGACGTAGTTGGCCGCAGCAAAGGTAAGGGCTACGCAGGCGTAATCAAGCGCCACGGTTTCCACAGACTTAAGATGTCTCACGGTACCGGTCCGGTAGCACGTCACGGCGGATCATTGGGTGCTTGCTCAACTCCGTCAAGAGTTTACAAGAACAAAAAGATGGCAGGCCACATGGGTGCTGTCCGTGTCACAGTCCAGAATCTGGCTGTTGTCAAGGTTGACGCAGAAAAGAATATCCTCGCAGTTAAGGGTGCAATCCCCGGACCTAAGGGCGGATATGTATTTGTCTCTGACAGCGTCAAGACGAAGTAAGAAAGGAGAGTTGACTAATGCCTAATCTTAATATTGTAGATATGACCGGCAAAAAGGTCGGCGATATCGAACTTGCCGACGGCGTTTTCGGCATCGAGCCCAATACAGCCGTTATGCACATGGCTGTTGTTAGCTATTTAGCTAATCAGCGTCAGGGTACACAGTCTACTCTGACACGTTCTGAGGTTTCCGGCGGCGGCAGAAAGCCCTGGCGCCAGAAAGGAACCGGTCACGCAAGACAGGGCTCCATCAGAGCTCCTCAGTGGTACCACGGCGGTATTGCCCTCGGACCCAAGCCCCGTGACTACGGCTTCACCCTCAACAAGAAGGAACGCAAGCTTGCTATCAAGTCTGCTCTGTCCAGCAAGGTCGTTGATAACGCAGTTATCGTACTCGACTCAATGGCAGTTGATTCTTTCAAGACAAAGGTTGTTGTTAATTGCCTGAACGCTATCGGCGCAGGTAAGAAGACACTCATTGTTCTCCCCGAAATGAACAAGTTCGCTATCAAGAGCGCAGCTAACATCCCGGGAACAAAGACCGCACAGGTTAACACAATTAACACATACGACATCCTCAACGCTGACACAGTAGTTATCGTTAAGGACGCCGTTAAGAAGATCGAGGAGGTGTATGCATAATGAAACTCGCATCTGAAATCATTATTGCTCCGGTAATCACCGAAAAGAGCATGGCAGGCAGTGACATGAAGAAATACACCTTCAAGGTTGCCAAAGACGCTACCAAAATTGACATCGCAAATGCAGTTGCAGAGCTTTTCAAGGTAAAGGTAGCAAAGGTTAACACAATTAACGTACGCGGACACTTCCGTCGTTATGGCCGTTTCGAAGGCAAGACTGCTTCTTGGAAAAAGGCCGTTGTTACCCTCACCGCAGATTCAAAGCCGATCGAGTTCTTCGAAGGCATGATGTAATTTCCGTAAAAACGGATAAATCAATAATCGCAATGTATGGGGATAGGCAATCCCCGCTAAGCTATTATTTAAGGAGTGAAAACCGAAATGCCAATTAAACATTATAAACCGACTACTCCCGGTAGACGTGGAATGACGGTTATGGATTATTCCGGTCTTTCAAAGGTTGCTCCTGAAAAAAGCCTTCTTGCTCCACTCGACAAAAAGGCAGGACGCAACAGCTACGGTAGAATCACAGTAAGACACCGTGGCGGCGGCAACCGTAGAAAGTATCGTATAATTGATTTCAAGCGCAACAAGTTTGATATCGCTGCAACAGTTGTTACTCTCGAGTACGATCCTAACCGCAGCGCTTTCATCGCTCTTGTTGAATATGAGGACGGCGAAAAGAGATACATCATCGCTCCCGTTGGCCTCAAGGTCGGAGACAAGGTAATCAGCAGCACAACCGCTGATATCAAGCCGGGCAACGCACTTCCGCTTGCTAACATTCCGACAGGTACCTTTATTCACAACGTTGAGCTTTATCCCGGAAAGGGCGCACAGCTTGCTCGTTCAGCAGGAAACCAGGCTCAGCTTATGGCAAAAGAGGGCGGCAAAGCCCTTCTCAGACTCCCGTCGGGCGAACTTCGCTATGTACCGGTAAACTGTATGGCTTCAATCGGTCAGGTTTCAAATCCTGAACACGAGAACGTTAACTACGGTAAAGCTGGACGCAAGCGCCACATGGGATGGAGACCTACCGTTCGCGGTTCTGTAATGAACCCCTGCGACCACCCGCACGGTGGTGATGAAGGTAAGTCACCGATTGGGCGTCCGGGTCCTGTTACCCCGTGGGGTAAACCGACACTCGGATACAAGACCCGCAAAAAGCACAAGGCTTCCGATAAGTTTATTGCGAAGCGTCGTACTAAATAGTAGAGAGAGGAGCTAAGAATTATGGGAAGAAGCGTTAAAAAAGGACCATACGTACAGCCTGTACTTTTAAAGAGAGTACTTCAGATGAACGAAGCTGGCGAAAAGCGCGTTCTCAAAACATGGAGCCGCTCGTCTACTATTTTCCCTGACTTTGTAGGTCACACATTTGCAGTACACGACGGCCGTAAGCATGTTCCGGTATATGTTACCGAAGACATGGTAGGTCACAAGCTCGGTGAATTTGCTCCGACCAGAACCTTCAAGGGTCACGCCGGATCAAAGACATCAGGCAAGTAATAACACCAGCCGAAAGGAGAGTTAACTATGGAATCAAGAGCTACGGTAAAATTTATCCGCATCTCACCCCGCAAGGTTCAGATTGTATTGGATTTGATCCGCAATCAGCCTGCAGAAAAGGCCATGGCTATTCTCAAGCACACACCCAAGGCTGCGTGTGAACCGCTTGAGAAGCTGCTTAAATCAGCTATGGCAAACGCCGAAAACAACCACAACATGGACGTTTCAAAGCTTTATGTTGCTGAATGTTTGGCTTGCCCCGGACCGATTCTTAAGAGAATCCGTCCTCGTGCACACGGACGTGCATACCATATTTACAAGAGAACTTCACATGTGACCCTGGTACTTAGGGAAGCAGAGTAATTGAGGAGGATTTAACATGGGACAGAAAGTTCATCCACACGGACTCCGTGTCGGCGTGATTAAAAACTGGGATTCTCGTTGGTTCGTGAAGGACGGCCAGTTTGGCGACACTCTTGTTGAGGATTACAACATCCGCAAGACCCTTAAGAAGCAGCTTTTTGCCGCTGGTGTTTCAAAGATTGAAATCGAGCGTGACGCTGCAAACAAGGTAAGACTTCACATCCACTGCGCAAAGCCCGGTATGATTATCGGCCGTAACGGTGCAGAAATTGACAAGCTCAAGGCTCAGTGTGAGCAGATGCTTGGTAAGTCTGTTAACATCAACATTGTTGAGATTAAGAATCCTGACGTAAATGCTCAGCTCGTTGCTGAAAATATCGCTGCTCAGCTCGAAAAGCGTATATCTTTCCGCCGCGCTATGAAGCAGTGCATGGGACGCGCAATGCGTCTTGGCGCTATGGGTATAAAGACTCAGGTATCAGGACGTCTCGGTGGCGCGGAAATCGCCCGTAGCGAGACATATCATGAAGGAACCATTCCGCTTCAGACAATCCGTGCCGATATCGACTACGGTTTCGCAGAAGCAAGCACAACCTACGGCCGTCTCGGCGTAAAGGTTTGGATCTATTCCGGCGAGGTTCTTCATGACAATCGTAAGAGCCGCAAGGAAGGAGGAGCCCGCTAATGTTAATGCCTAAGAGAGTAAAGTACCGCAGAGTACAGAGAGGTCGTTTGACCGGTAAGGCTATGCGTGGTAACTTCGTTTCTAATGGTGAAGTTGGCTTGCAGGCACTCGAACCGGCATGGATTACCGCTAATCAGATCGAAGCAGCTCGTATTGCTATGACCCGTTACATTAAGCGTGGCGGTCAGGTTTGGATTAAGGTATTCCCGGATAAGCCGATCACAGAAAAGCCTGCTGAAACCCGAATGGGTTCAGGTAAAGGTTCACCTGAGTATTGGGTAGCAGTTGTAAAGCCCGGTCGAGTAATGTTCGAAATTGCGGGCGTATCAAAGGAAGTTGCACAGGAAGCTATGCGTCTTGCTGCTAACAAGCTGCCTATCAAATGCAAATTTATTACAAAAGAGGATGGTGAGCAGTAATGAAGGCAAAAGAGTTAAGAGAACTGACTGAGGTTGAACTTCAAGAGAAGTTAAAGAACCTTAAAGAAGAGCTGTTCCACCTGCGTTTTCAGAATGCTGTAAACCAGCTCGAAAATCCGATGAGAATAAAGGCTGTTAAGAAGGACATCGCACGCGTACTTACCGTACTCCGCGAATACCAGAACAGCGCTAATTCTTGAGAAAGGGAGGCTAAACCATGAGTGAAAGAAATCTTAGAAAAACTCGCGTTGGCCGTGTAGTCAGCGACAAGATGGATAAAACAGTTGTTGTTGCTATTGAGGACAATGTTAAGCATCCCCTTTACAACAAGATTGTTAAAAAGACGGTAAAGTTCAAGGCTCATGATGAAGAAAACACATGCAGCGTTGGCGACCGCGTTATGATTATGGAGACCAGACCGCTGTCCAAGGATAAGAGATGGCGTGTTGTCGAAATCATTACCAAAGCGAAGTAAGTTTTACAATCTAAAATACTACTGCGCAATTATTAAGGAGGAATATCTGTGGTACAACAGCAGAGTTACCTTAAGGTTGCCGACAACACAGGTGCAAAGGAGCTTATGTGCATTCGTGTACTCGGCGGATCTGGAAAAAGGTATGCCAATATTGGCGACGTCGTTGTGGCCTCTGTAAAGAAGGCTGCACCCGGCGGCACAGTTAAAAAAGGCGATGTTGTAAAGGCCGTTATCGTAAGATCGGCACATGGCGTTCGCCGTGCTGACGGCACATATATCAGATTTGATGAAAATGCTGCCGTTATCATTAGAGATGACAAAAACCCGAGAGGTACCCGTATTTTTGGACCGGTAGCTCGTGAGCTTCGTGAAAAGGACTATGTAAAGATCCTTTCACTCGCTCCCGAAGTACTCTAAGAGAGGAGAATTTTGATGAGCAAGATTAATATTAAAGTCGGCGATACTGTCAAAATTCTTACCGGTGACGACAAGGACCGTAACCAGACCGGTAAGGTTCTCGAAGTCAGCCCGACAGAGGGTAAGGTAATTGTTGAAAAACACAATATCGTCACAAAACACGTAAAACCGCGCAAGGCCGGTGATCCTTCAGGCATCATCCAGGCAGAAAGCGCAATCTACGCCTGCAAGGTTCAGCTTGTTTGCCCCAAGTGCAAGCAGCAGACACGTGTAGGCCGTAAGACAGTTGATGGTAAAAAAGTTCGCGTTTGCGCTAAGTGCAAAGCAGAGTTTTAAGTTAGGAGGAACATGACAATGGCAAGACTTAAGGAAAAATATAAAGCCGAAGTTGCGCCTGCAATGATGAAGAAATTCAGCTACAAGAGCGTCATGCAGATTCCGAAGCTTGAAAAGGTTATCATCAATGTAGGTTGCGGTGCTGAAGCACGCGAAAATTCAAAGGTGCTTGACGCCGTATGTAACGATTTGGCACAGATCACAGGCCAGAAGGCAATCGTTTGCAACGCAAAGAAATCGGTTGCTAACTTCAAGGTTCGTGAAGGAATGCCTATCGGCGCAAAGGTTACACTCCGCGGCGAAAAAATGTGGGAATTTGTTGACCGTTTGTTCTCAGCAGCTCTCCCGAGAGTTAGAGACTTCAAGGGCATCAACCCCAACTCATTTGACGGACGCGGAAACTACTCGATGGGCGTTAAGGAACAGCTTATCTTCCCGGAAATCGAGTATGATAAGATTGACAAGGTTCGTGGTATGGACATTTGCTTCGTAACCACAGCCAATAAAGACGAAGAGGCCTTCGAGCTCCTCAGCTTGCTTGGCGCTCCGTTTGCGAAATAAGGAGGAGGGACTGTAATGGCAAAGACGGCTATGAAAATTAAGCAGGCAAGAACTGCTAAATTCTCAACAAGAGCATACAACAGATGTAAAATTTGCGGCAGACCTCATGCTTATCTTCGCAAGTATGGAATTTGTCGTATCTGCTTCCGTGAACTCGCTTACAAGGGCGAGATCCCGGGCGTAAAGAAATCAAGCTGGTAAGGAGGTTAATGACATGCAGATTACTGATACAATCGCTGATATGCTTACTAGAATCCGTAACGCAAACTCAGCAAAGCACGAGTCAGTTGATATTCCTGCGTCAAACATGAAGAAGGCAATCGCTCAGATTCTCGTTGACGAAGGCTACATCAAGGGCTTCACAGTTACAGAGGACGGCAAGCAGGGCATGATTCACGTCACCCTCAAGTACGGTCCGAACAAATCTCAGGTCATTACCGGCCTGCGTAGGGTATCAAAGCCCGGTTTGAGAATATACACAAACGTAGAGGATATGCCTAAGGTCATGCGTGGCCTCGGAATCGCAATCCTCTCCACCTCCAAGGGTGTAATGACAGATAAGCAGGCTCGCGCTAACAATGTTGGCGGCGAAGTTCTCGCTTTCGTCTGGTAAGGAGGTGCCGAAATGTCACGTATAGGAAAGACTCCGATTACAATTCCCGCTGGAGTTGACGTAAATCTTGATGGTAACGTAATTACCGTTAAGGGTGCAAAAGGCACACTTACCCAGAAAATCCGTCAGGAAATCACAGTAAAAATCGAGGGTAGCGAAATCGTTGTTACTCGTATCAACGATGAAAAGACTGCTCGTTCACTTCACGGTCTTACCCGTACACTTATCGCCAACATGGTAGAGGGTGTATCAAACGGCTTTACAAAGACACTCGAAGTTAACGGTATCGGTTACCGTGCTCAGAAGCAGGGTAACAACCTCGTAATGAACCTTGGTTTCTCCCATCAGGTAATCATGCCTGAAATCGAAGGCATATCAATTGATGTTCCTAATCCGAACCTCGTCGTTGTTTCCGGTCCTGACAAGCAGGTTGTTGGTCAATTTGCAGCAGAGATCCGCGAAAAGCGTCCGCCCGAACCTTACAAGGGCAAGGGTATTCGCTACCAGGGCGAATATGTTAGACGCAAAGAAGGCAAGGCCGGTAAGGGCGCTAAGAAATAAAAGGAGTGAATTGAAATGGTTAATAAGCCAAGTCGCAATAAGGCGAGACTTCACCGCCACGTTCGCGTTCGCGGTAAGATTTGCGGCACACCTGAGTGTCCGCGCCTTGATGTTTTCCGCTCCAACGCAAATATTTACGCCCAGATCATCGATGATGTAAACGGTGTTACTTTGGTTGCCGCTTCCTCGAACGAAAAGGATTTCGGTTACGGCGGAAACAAAGAGGCAGCTTTCAAGGTTGGAGAATTATTGGCAGAACGTGCCGCAGCAAAAGGTATTAAAGACGTAGTCTTTGACCGTGGCGGCTATATTTATCACGGCCGCGTCAAAGAGCTGGCCGAAGGTGCCCGTAAGGGCGGCCTCAATTTTTAAGAGGGAG
>JAFOBC010000314.1 GCA_017382015.1 Clostridia bacterium | reverse complement strand
CGTCCTGCGAAAACTCATTTTTCAGCTTCGGTTTTGTCTTGTCGGTGATGTCGTAAATCTCAATCACAGTCTGCTGCTTTTTATCAAACGTCGAGCCGACTGCAACAAGTGTGTTGCCGTAAAGATAAAGTCCGTTTGAGCCCCGACTTTCGATGTTCACCTTGCTCATCAGCTTCATATTTGCCGCATCAATTATTTTGATGCTTGAATCCGTCAGCACGTAGATGTATCTGCCATCGTTTTTGATTATATCGTCCTCGTCAATATCCTTGATCTGGGTGTTTGTTGTGCCGTGTGATACTGTGCCTGAGGTGTCTGTTGCCGCAGAGCCGTTCATCACGCCGCCTTCGGGCATTGCTTCGTCCTCAGCTTTCAGACCGAAATCAAAGCCTTCGTCAATAAGGTAATGTATTTCGTCCTTTTCGTATTCTGCGCGAAGCGCCGTAAAGTAGTCGATGAATGTCTGCTCTGTATTATTTGATATGGGTATTTGTGCGTTTGCGATGTCATCGGGCATAACGGTGACGCCGGGTCTGTTGTAGAAATATACGCCTGTGCCGATGCCTATAGCGAGTATGATTGCCGCGGCGATTGAGCCGATTGTTCTGAAGACTATGATTTTTCCTCTTTTGCTTTTCTTCTGTTTTTCTCCGTT
Source organism: Clostridia bacterium (assembly GCA_017382015.1). GTDB lineage: Bacteria > Bacillota > Clostridia > Oscillospirales > Acutalibacteraceae > UBA8612. The sequence continues at coordinate 22,068 of JAFOBC010000314.1, read as the reverse complement.
TACAAGCTCCGCAATGTTTTCGGCGGAAAGCTCGTCGGGCGAAGTGATTTTTTCGTCAAGCGGAGCAAGCTTATTACGCAGGAATTCTGCATTCATTTTATCGATTTTGTTCATTCTTCTCCCTCCATCTGTCTGCGAAGTGAGCTGAGCGTGCGCGACAGTCTGGAGCGTACCGTGCCGGGTGACGAGCCGGTGATTGCGGCAATCTCCTTGCTCGTGTAGCCTGCAACAACGCTCAACAGTACAATTTCGCGGCTTTGCTCATCAAGCTCGGATATAAGCTTTGCCAGGTCGAGTGCGGTTTCCATATCGCTGTCATCAGCTTGTATATCTTCGCAAAGCTCAAGCGGTATAATATCCGCCTTGTATTTTTCTCTCAGGCTGTGTTTGCACACATTGCAAAGTATGCCGAAAAACCAGGATTTGACCGCCGCCTCAGTCCTCAGCTTCCCTATGCTTCGGAAAGCTTCAAGTGCGGTTTCCTGCACAGCATCGAGTGCCGCCTCGCGTGAGCCGAGGTGGTATAGAGCGTATCTGTACATTTCAGCCGAAAACAGCGAGTAAAGCTCGCCGAATGCGACACTGTCGCCGTGTGTGGCCTTTTTGGTCAATGTGGCTATCCTGTTTTTCATTACCTCACCGCCTTGTGTGTGCTTTTTTGTCAGGTGATGCTGGCGCTTACTGTTTTGTCGCCGACGTACATTGTCACAGCGATTAATCTTTTATCGCTGTTTTCGCTGATGAAAGTTTCGGCTTCAACCGTGTAACCTATACCTTTATATACGTCGTGCCCTTCGCCGTATCCTGTGGTGACCGTAACGGGTTTTGCAAATATCGGTTTCATCAGGTGACCTGCGCAATATGCGTCGGTTGCAAACATACCGATAAGCGCTGTAAGCGCAACGGCAACGGTTATTAAAACTGCTTTGAAGATTTTTCTTTTTGCCATTTTTTCACCTGCTTTGGTGTTTTTTGAGCCGCTCATACAATAAGTGTAATTTTTGGAGGGATTTGTTGCACAGTTTGTAAATATTTTATCATAATTTTTTTGAAAAGCATATACCCATATACGATAAGTTGTGGTATAATGACGATATATGTCTGTAATTATACCCAATAGTGTTTTTTGAACGAATTTAAGTCGGTGGTGAAAACGGTGAAAAACAGGTTTGAAACTGTGCTTTTTGATTTTGACGGCACTCTTGCCGATACAGCACCGGGCATAACTTACTGTGCGCTTGAGGCTCTTCACGCCTACGGATTTGATGAAACAGACCCGCAACGTCTGCGGGAGTTTATCGGCCCGCCGCTTGTGGACAGTTTCCTTCGCTATACCGACGATGAGTGCACGGCAAAAGCTATGGTAGATAAGTACAGAGAGCATTACAGAGCAGGCGGGATGTTCAGGTGTGAGCTGTACGGCGGCGTTGCTGAAATGCTCAGCGCACTTGATGCGGCAGGCATCAGAATGGCGATTGCTTCGTCAAAACCCGGTGAGTTTGTTGATACGATTCTCAATCATCTGGGTATAAGAGAATATTTCGGCTTTATCAGCGCCCCTGCTGTCGGTCATGTGAATCCGACAAAGTGCGAGCTGATAAATGCGGCGCTTGATGCGCTCGGCGCAGACAGGGCGACAACCGCAATGGTAGGCGACAGGCTCTTTGATATAGAGGGCGCAAAGCAGGCAGACGTTTTCGCTGTCGGTGTGCTTTACGGCTTTGGCAGCATGGAGGAGTTCAGCCGCTACGGTGCGGATGCAGTCTGCGAAACTCCACAACAAATTTCGGAGCTGATACTTTAATGAAAGTAATAGGTAAAATAATAAGAACAATAATTCTGTTGCTGACTGTGGCTGTTGTTGCAGTTGTCGGCAGTTTTGCTGTGGCTTTCTTTGTTTCCAGGGATGAGCCGTCGGATATCTATATCGCAGGCTATGCGCTTATTGCGGAAAAAGGTGAGGACGGCAAATTTGATTTGTGGTTTGTGCAAAGTGTGGATGAGGAAAATATCGAAAGCGGTGACGGCATAGTTTATTACGACGGCACATATAAATCAGCTAACGCAATGCTGGGCTACGACGGCAGATTACTGTTTTTTGATTCGGATAACCTTGAATCGATTGTAACCGTTGATGACGGCGCACTTGTCGGAAAAACCGTTGCACTCTGGCAGCAAAAATGAAGCTTTGCAGTATAATGTAAGAGGGATATTTTTATTCCTTAATAATTTACTGCAGGAGGAAAGCGTTTATAATGGAAGCTTATCTTGACAACAGCGCTACGACCTGCCTTTGCTCCTCGGCAAAAGAAAAAATGGTCGAAGCGATAAACAAATATTACGGCAACCCGTCGTCGCTTCACAGCATCGGCACAGCTGCACAGCATCAGCTCGATGCGGCTCGTGTGGCGGTTGCGAGGTCACTTTCCTGTGAGCCGGAGGAAATTGTGTTTACAAACAGCGGCTCGCTTGCAAACAATGCCGCAATTTTCGGCGCGGCTCACGCTCTCAGACGCAGGGGCAACAGAATTGTCACAACCTGTGTTGAGCATCCCAGCGTTTCCGAGTGTATGGCTCAGCTTGAAAAAGAGGGTTTTGAGGTAGTTTACCTCAAGGTTGATAAAAGCGGTAAGATAAATAAATCCGAGTTTATGCAGGCGGTTAACTCAAAAACCGTTTTAGTAAGCCTTATGTACGTCAATAATGAGGTTGGCAGTATTATGCCGATTGAAACGGCTCGCCTTGCCGTCAAAAAAGCAGGCGCACCTGCGCTGATTCATTGCGATGCGGTACAGGCCTACGGCAAACTGCCGATTAAGCCTTCGCGCCTCGGTGTTGACCTGATGAGTGCAAGCGCGCACAAAATCAACGGTCCCAAGGGTGTCGGTTTTCTCTACGTGCGTAAGGGTGTGCGCATTGCTCCCTACGTTTTCGGCGGAGGTCAGGAGGGCAAGGTTTATTCGGGCACACAGCCGATGCCTGCCATAATGGGTCTGCACGGCGCTGTTGACGAATTGCCTGAGCTTAATGCACAGCTTGAAAAAACAAAGGCTCTGCGTGATTATTTCGTAAGCGAAGTATGTAAGATTGACGGTATCGTAATAAATTCGGGCGAGGATGCCCTGCCTTATATAGTCAACATCTCTGCACCCGGTCATCCGTCGCAGACAATGCTCAATTTCCTTTCGGATTCGGGCGTTTACGTTTCGGGCGGCTCTGCCTGCTCAAAGGGACACAGAAGCAAGGTGCTTACAGCTATGGGTGTCGAACCTGAGCGGATTGACAGCGCGCTTCGCATCAGCTTTTCGCGCTTTACGACTAAAGATGAGGTAGATATGCTCTTGTGTGCGCTTGAAACAGCAGTCAGCACGCTGAGAAAGAAAAAATAACTTTTTAAGGAATATACAGATGAAAGAAGTAATTTTAATCAAAAACGGCGAGCTTGCGCTCAAGGGTCTCAACCGCCGCACTTTTGAAGACGTTATGATCAAGAATATGCGCCGCAAGCTGACAGACCTCGGCGAATTTACGTTCACACCCGCACAGTCCACAATTAAGGTTGAGGGCAACGACGGTGCTGACCTTGAGGAAGCCGTAAACAGGCTGTCACGCGTTTTCGGTATTGCGGGCTTTTCCCGTGCGCTCAAGCTTGAGAAGGATTTTGACCTTGTGCTTGAACAAACGGGCAAATATCTTGAGGATCAGCTTCTTGCCGCTTCAACCTTCAAGGTTTGCGCAAAGCGTTCCGATAAGAAGTTCCCTTACGATTCTCCGAAAATCTGTTTGCTTCTGGGCGAAAGGCTGCTTGATGAATATCCTCACCTGAGCGTTGACGTGCGTAACCCCGAGCTTACGGTAACGGTAGAGGTAAGAGACCACGATATATTTGTTCACGCCAACCAGATAAAGGGCGCAGGCGGTATGCCCGTAGGCACTGCAGGCAGAGCGGCGCTTATGGTTTCCGGCGGTATCGACAGCCCCGTTGCAGGCTGGATGATGGCAAAGCGAGGCATTGAGCTTACAGCTATCCATTTTGCTTCACCTCCCTACACAAGCGAGAGGGCAGAGCAGAAGGTTTATGACCTTCTGGGCAAGGTAGCACGCTACTCAGGTAGAATTGAGCTGAGCGTAGTGCCTTTTACAGAGTTTCAGGAGGCAATCCGAGACAAGTGCCCGGAAGACCTTTTCACAATTATTATGCGCCGTATGATGGTGCTGTGCGCCCAGCGTATTGCTTCCCATACAGGCTGTGGCGCGCTTATCACGGGTGAGAGCCTCGGTCAGGTTGCAAGCCAGACTTTGGGTGCAATCGCCTGTACGGATGCGGCGGCGACAATGCCCGTTTTCCGTCCCCTTATCGGTATGGATAAGGATGAGATTATATCAATCTCAAGGAAGATAGATACTTTTGAAATTTCGATTCTTCCGTTTGAGGATTGCTGTACGGTATTTACACCCAGACATCCCAGAACAAGACCCAAGCTGCCCGATGTTATCGCGGCAGAGTCTGCGCTCGACGTTGACGCTCTTGTTGAGCGCGCGGTTGCAGGTGTGAGAAAAATTATTATCAACTGATTAACGAAAGAGATTTGCTTTATGAACTGTGAAATTATCGGAGTAGGCACAGAGCTGCTGCTCGGCGACATTGTTAACACCGATGCTCAGTATCTTGCGCGTGAGCTTGCGGCAATGGGCATAGTTATCCACTACCAGGAGGTAGTGGGTGATAACCCTGAGCGTATGCGTGCCTGCATTTCTTCCGCTGTTTCACGCAGTGACCTTGTTATCCTTACGGGCGGTCTCGGCCCTACTGCGGATGACCTTACAAAAGAGATCAGCTGTGAGGTTATGGGCGCTGAATTGGTTCTTGATAAAGATATACTTGAAGGTATCAGAGCTTACTTTTCATCAAAAGGCATCGTAATGCCCGAAAACAATGCCAAGCAGGCTTATGTGCCAAAGGGCGGTACGGTTTTTGTAAACCGCAACGGCACTGCACCCGGCTGTGCTGTTGAGAAGGGCGGCAAGATTGTTATAATGCTTCCCGGCCCTCCGCGCGAGCTCAAGCCGATGTTTGAGAATGAGGTCAAGCCTTATCTTGCAAAGAAAACGGGCGGTATCATTCTCTCAAAGCAGGTGCGTACCTTCGGCATAGGCGAATCCGATATGGCTCAGCGCGTTGCAGAGCTGCTCGACGGAGTGAACCCCACGGTTGCTCCGTACGCTAAAGACGGTGAGGCGTTACTGCGTGTTACGGCAAAGGCCGAAACCTATGAGCAGGCATCATTGATGTGCGATGAGGTAATCGAAAAAATCCGCGAGAAAATCGGCGAATACATTTACTCAACCGATTCGTGCAATCTGGAGCAAACGGTTGTAAGACTGCTGAAAGAAAACGGCAAAAAAATTGCCCTTGCAGAAAGCTGTACGGGTGGATATATAGCAAAGCGTATTACGGACATTGCAGGCTCATCCGAGGTGTTTGAATACGGCATAGTTTCTTATTCCAACGAGGTCAAACAAAGATTGCTCGGAGTTAAAACCGAAACGCTGGAAAAATACACCGAGGTCAGCGCGCAGACTGCCGCAGAGATGGCCGAGGGTGTCAGAAAGCTGTCGGGCGCTGATTTCGGCATCAGCGTTACAGGCATATCAGGCCCCGGCGGAGCGAGTGAAGATAAGCCGGTAGGGCTTTCATATATCGGTTTCTCTTACGATGGAGGAACTCAGGTGCGCGAAGTTCGCACAGGCAAAAAGCAAGATGCCAGAGAATATAACAGATATGTCTCGGCATCAAACGCACTGCATATGATAGTGCAGTATTTTAACGAAAGGAATGAGTAATCAGAATGGCGGAAGACAACAACATCTTCAGTGAATTTGGCGTGCATAACTCCAAGTTTGAAGAACTGAGAAAAAAATACCAGACAATTGATGAAAACGGTGACGTTGTGCCTGCTCGCGCTGCGGAACTTGATTCAGAGCCTGCGGCAATGCCTGAATCTGACCCCGATTATTCTTATATACCGGACAGCAACGAAGTTGTTGACGATTCAGAGCAGTACAATGCGATTGATGAACCGATGGCTTACAATGCGGCAGCTGTTGTTGAGCCTCAGGCACATACGGATGTCGCTGAGCCGACAGCTCAGGCTACCGCTTCTGAAGCTGAAACATCAGCCTCTCAGCCTGAGTCTGCTGATGCTGCGCCTGCAGTATCGGGCGGATTTGTTTTTGATGCGCAGGCAAGGTATACGGATGACGATGTCAACAGCACGCCGACAGAGCCTGATTATTCTTACGATATAAACACATTCGGTAAGAGCAAGTACGGCGGAACACTCGATATCGAAAGCTTTGATGATTCGTGGCTTGAGAGCGCTTTTGACGATTCGATTTTCTATAAAGCAGAGCCTGTTGAGCCGGCTCCTCAGGTTCAGGAGCCTGAATCCGAGCCCGTACAGCAAAACAGCAAGTTTATAAATGAAGCATCCGTGCGCGAAACTTCTCCCGCATATGAAGTGCCTGCCGAGGCTCAGCCTCAAGCTGCCGCCGAGCAAAGTGACAGCACAATGACTGGCGGATACGTTGCACAGACGTCTTTTACAGATTTTGCATTTGATCCGGACAGCGGAATGGATTTCGGCGAGGATGATGTCTGCCACGCTGATTCAAAGCGCCCGAGCGGAAACTCTTTTGTCGAAAAACTAAAAAAAAAACCTTCAAAGGAAAAAAAGGAAAGCGGAAAGAATGAAATGACCGCAATAACAGGCTTTTCCAAGTCTTATAAGGCTTCAGAAGGAAAAGGCTCAAAGAAAGAAAGCTTTTCATTGCGCAACTTTATTCCTCAGAGGGATGACAGCACTTTTGAAAGATTTGTAAAAATCACAGTAATAGTCTGCGTGCTGGTTTTTATCGGCGCGTCGTTATATCTGCTCAACTACTACCTTATTGAGCCGGAAGAAAATGCAAACGCAATACAGCAGCTTGAGCAGCTTGTAGGTGAGGAGCAAGGCACACTCGATGAGCAGACACTGGCAGCCCGGTATCCGGGTGTTGAATTTCCCGAGGGAATGCTCGCCAAATATGCGTCGCTCTATGCTGAAAATCAGGATCTTGTCGGTTGGGTGAAAATCGATGCTCTCGGTATTTCACAGCCTGTTGTGCGCGGCGAGAATAACAGAAAGTATCTCACAAGTGATTTCAGCGGCAAGTCAGGCAAATACGGCACAGTGTTTATGAACAGCGCAAACAAAGTTGAAAGGCTCAACTTCAACACAGCGCTTTTCGGCCACAATATGAACGACTCAAAAATGTTCGGCAACCTGACAGAGTATATGAGCGTTGACGGATACAAGAAAGCTCCCGTTGTTGAGTTCAATACGATTTACGGCGATTTTAAATGGAAAATATTTGCCGTTTTTATTTCCAACGGCACAGCCGAAGGCGATGACGGATATCTGTTCAACTATACGTTCACCGATTTGTCGTCGTATGATAAAATAGAAAGCTTTTACGATGAGGTCAAACAGCGTTCGCTTTATTACCCGAACGTTGACGTTCTTACAACGGACAAGATTCTCACCTTATCCACATGCACCTATGAGTTTGATGAGGCGCGTCTCGTGGTTATGGCACGAATGTTGAGACCGGGCGAAAGCGAAGAGGTTGACACCAACGTTGCGCCGAACCCCAACCCCAGATACCCTGCAGCATACTATAAGAAAAACGGCCTTTCCGATCCGTATGCCTCAGCATACGATTGGACTCCGGGTTGATTAATTGAAAGGACTGTTCACGAAGAATGAATGTCAGTTTTATAGCGTTGAATATCAGCGGTGCAGAAACTGTTCAGTCTGCCGCCGATAAGATCCGAGGTTCGCTGTCGGGTCTGGGCAGTTGCGATTTCAGGCTCTGCGGCTCAATGGCGCAGGTGTCTTCCGCTCTTTCAGACGCTTTTGCAAACAGCGATATAATAGCAGTTGGCGCTGAGCCCTCGGTTTATCCGAAGGCTAAGCTTGCAATACTGCGCGCAATGCACGTTAAAACAGAGCTCAACGAGAAGGTGAGAAAAGCCGTAGGCGAGAATACCTCTCTTGATGCTCAGCAGCTTTCCATTCATTGCGCCATGCCCGAAAATGCAGACGTTTTCCTCACGGAGGACGGTTTGCTTTCAGGCTTTGCAATCAAGTCGGGCAATCAGCATTTTGTTATGCTTGCGCTTGATAAGCTCAAGCTGGATTCTCAGCTTGCAGGTATGGCTGCATATTTTGACAGCGTTGATATTGCCGCGGCTGCTGCACACCGGCAGGCTGATACTGCAGAGCCTGCTAAGTCTAGCTGTGCGCAAAAAGCAGTTGAGATGCTTAAAGAATTGGACAAAAAGGTTTATTTTGCCGATACACCGTCCTGCGAGATGGTCAAAGAGCTGTGCGGTGAAGAAATCATTGAAGATACATTTATCTTTACCGACCATACCTCTCCGCGTGATAATGAGGCACCGCGCAGTTACATAGCTGACCTTGCACGTTATGCTATTCCGGATACCGAGGATGCTCTCGGCGCTGCGGTTTCAAACGTATACACAGGCACTTTGCAGGAGACGGGTGAGCGCAGATACAACATTTACGTGGCACTCGCTGACAAGAACGCATCACGCGTGCTTCGTTTTGCTTCTCAGCCCGGCGAAACACCGGACGAGCTTGTTGCCGCCTCTATCGAATTTCTGATGAATATGATGTGCGAAAAGTGTGCGGAGCTTGCTTCAGGTGCATCTGCTGACGGTGAGGCTCAGGCACCCGTGCAGGAACCTGCTCAGCCTTCGGAAGTTATGCCTGAGCCCGTGCTCACAGAAGCTGATGAAGAGATTGAGGAGCCCACACCTCAGGAACAAAAGAAGAAAAAGAATACGGGCTTAAGGATAGTTCTTTACACTATCCTGGCTTTGTTGCTTGCTTTTGCGGGATACTTTGTTTACAGCGGAATTGAAAATGCCGAAGAAAACAAGGCTTATGCGCAGAGCAGTTTTGCCAGCTATTTTTCACAGGGAGCCGCCGCTGAAAGCGACTCTCTGATTCTTTTTCCGGAGAATGTGCCGGATTTTGAGGATGAAACCACCCTGCCCGAGGATATGACTACCGCGCCTGAAGAAACAACCGAGGGAATTACCGACGAAGAAACTTCGGTAGATTCTTCAACTTCTGTAAGCACTACCTCAGAGGAAACAGAGAAGGTCACCGAAAAAAACACGCAGGCTGAGGACAAGTCTGCTGCCACAACCAAACCCACTACCACGGCTAAGCCGACCACAACCGCTAGGCCGACTACTACTGCCAAACCGACCACTACAGCAAAACCCACAACTACAGCCAAGCCTACTACTACAGCTAAACCAACCACAACCGCCAAACCTAACCAGACAGGCAAAGTCGACGGTAAGTTTGTGTTTACTGTTTACGGTTACGGTCACGGTGTAGGAATGAGCCAGGAGGGCGCACTCGGTTACTCAAGGGCAGGCAGCTCCTATACTAACATTCTTCTGCATTATTATCCCGGTGCAACACTTGTCAAGTCTGATCCCAATATGCCCCAAACGGTGCGTTTCGGCGGTAAGGATTATTCGCTTGTTGAGTATCTTTGCCGTGGCGTCGTAGGCGAAATCAGCTACGGCTGTAACAGCTCAACTGCTGAGGCATTCAAGGCGCAGGCGGTTGCTCTTTATACTTATGCTAAACGTTACGGCTTCAAAATCAATGCTACGCGTCATGCCTTCAATACCTCATACAAGTATGAGGGCACAGCTGTTGAAATAGCCGTCAAGTCTGTTCTCGGCGAATATCTTTCATACAACGGCAAGCCGATAGAGGCAACGTTTTTTGCAATGTCGGCAGGCAAAACTACTGTCGCATCAAAGGTATGGGGTTCAAACAATTATCCCTATCTCGAAAAGAGTGTTGACAGCCCGCACGACAAGAAGTGTGCAAAGTACAAGACTGAGGTTACAATCAGTGCGGAGGATTTCCGCGACCTTATGCAAAAGACTATCGGTGTCACCCTCAGCGGCGACCCTGCAACCTGGATTGAGATTACCGGGCACGATTCTGCTGTCAGTTCATCCGTCGGCTACGTTGATGAGATAATTGTCGGCGGCAAATCAATGCGCGGTGCTTATTTCAGAAGCAATGCCATGCAGTATAAAATTCGATCTCACTGCTTTAGTGTAAGATACGTGGAGGTATAATATGACAAACGTAAAAATGATTTCATCGCTTGAGAAAGTATTTCCTCAGAGTGACGGCAATTTTTATGAGGTGAAAGCTCTTTCAATGCTGATTGGCGAGCGCCTTGGATTTCAGCTTGCTGTCAATACGGATGAACCGCTCAGGTTTACCGTCAGCGGAGCGGAAGACATAAAAATCAGTTCGTACAACGTTGGCTTTGTGCCGTCTGAATTGCCGTATTACGATGACCATGATGATGATATAATTGAGTCACCCGACGGCTACTACCCCGACGTACTTTATCCGACTGATAACGGCGAGATTGAGTTTGTAAACGGTGGTTGGTGCTCGGTATGGTTTGAGGCCAAGGCAGAAAAAGCAGGCGTCAATAACGTTGTTATCACGCTTTATAATGAGGATAACGACGAGGTGGCAAAGCAGGAAATTGAGATTAAAGTAATCAATGCTGTTTTGCCCGAACAGGAGCTTATTCACACAAACTGGTTCCATTGTGACTGCCTTGCAACCTGGTATGGTGTTGAGGCTTTCAGCGATGAGCATTGGCAGATAATTGAGAATTATATGCGTGTCGGTAATGCACACGGACTTAATATGATACTCACGCCGCTCTTCACTCCTCCGCTTGATACCGAGGTTGGAGGTGAAAGGCCGACAATGCAGCTTGTTGACGTCACAGTTACGGACGATAGTAAATATTCATTCGGCTTTGATAAACTCACACGTTGGTTTGAAACCGCTGAGAGAAGCGGTATGAAGTGGTTTGAGCTTTCGCACCTGTTTACTCAGTGGGGTGCAAAGCACGCGCCGAAGATTGTTGACGTCAACGGCAAGCAGCTGTTTGGCTGGAAAACACGTGCAGGCGGCAAGGTGTATGCTGACTTCCTTTCACAATTTGCAGTTGCGCTCAATTCCTACCTTGAATCAAACGGTATGAAAGAAAAGTGCTGGCTTCATGTTTCGGATGAGCCTAACAATATGCAGGTGCGCTCCTACGGTAAGGCAAGCCGTCTTGTTGCAAAGCTATTTCCGGATTATAAAACGCTCGATGCACTCAGCGATTTTAAGTTCTACAAAAAAGGTCTTGTCAAAACGCCCGTGCCCTCGCTTGACCATGCTCATAAGTTCCTCGGTAAGGTTGAGGATTTCTGGACCTATTACTGTTGCGGTCAGTATAAGGGCACGTCAAACCGCTTTATGGCTATGCCGTCCTACCGTACACGTGTTCTCGGCCTGCAGCTTTATAAATTCGGTTGCGTAGGTTTTTTGCAGTGGGGTTTCAATTTCTGGTATTCGCAGTATTCAAAGCGTCGCATAAATCCCTTTGAGGTGACGGATGCAGGCAAGGCGTTCCCCTCGGGCGATTCTTTTGTCGTTTATCCCGGCGAAAACGGTCAGCCGCTTGTATCACTGCGCTATAAGGTTTTCTATGATGCTTTCCAGGATTTGAGTGCGCTCAAGCTGCTTGAGCGCAAAATCGGCTATGATGCAACCCTGGGTCTCATCGAAAACCGTACGGGTGAGCCGCTCGGATTTACCAATTACGAGCGCGGCATTGAGGCAATGCTTTCAAAACGTGAGGCAGTAAACAAGGCGATTGAAGAGAATATCTGACATAAGTATTCCTTCAGAGTGATTTAAATCAAAAACGGCAGAGAGTTTTAAGCTCTCTGCCGTTTTTTTAGTTATTAGCGTATTTACATACTCTTTTAAGGTTGCAGATTTCACATTTGGGTTTGCGCGCGTCGCATACAGCCCTGCCGTGGAGCACGCATCTGTGGCAAAAATCGTTGCTTTCTGCGGGAGGCAGCAGGGATTTTAATTCCATTTCAACCTTATACGGGTCTTTTGTTTTTACAAGACCGAGTCGGTTTGAAATCCTTATCAGGTGTGTATCTGCAACAACTGCAGGCTTTTTGTAAACGTCGCCTACGATAAGGTTTGCTGTTTTTCTGCCTACACCGGGCAAGCGTACAAGCTCATCAATCGTGTCGGGCACGGTGCCGCCGTATTCGTTAAGAATCATCTGTGCCATACCGATTATATCGCGCGCCTTCATATGGTAAAAACCGCAGGGGCGAACGATTGCTTCGACGTCTTCAATCTTAGCCGAGGCATAGTCCTCAAGCGTGGGATATTTTGAGAAAAGTGCAGGTGTTACAAGGTTTACTCTGGCATCCGTACACTGTGCCGAAAGACGTGTTGCGATTATCAGCTGAACGGGATTTTCAGCATCAAGTGAGCATATTGCCTCGGGGTAGTCGAGTTTAAGCTGCTCAACGGCAAACTCAGCAATTTCTTTTCTTCTCAATTCAACATCATTCCTTTATGCCGAACTTATAAATGGTTTTTGCCTTGTATTCCTCGCCTGCCTGATACGTGCACTGCGGGAAATTATCGTGGTTGGGTGCGTCGGGATAGACCTGAGTTTCCAGGCAGAAGCCTGCGTGCTGAATCATCGGGCAGCCGCCTTTGCCTGCTTTTGTGCCGTCGAGGAAGTTACCTGTGTAAAGCTGAACGCCGGGCTGATCTGTCCAGACGCTGAGGGTTCTGCCGCTGGCAGGTTCGAGCACTGCAATCTTGTAGTCGTCGCCTGCGTTGAGGCAGAAGTTGTGGTCGTAGCCCTTGGCGGCTGTGAGCTGGTCGTAGTCTGCCTTGATATCTTCGCCGATTGCTTTGCCGTCTGTAAAATCGTAGGGTGTGCCCTTGACGGGACGGATTTCACCCGTGGGGATGCTGTCGGGTGTTGTGGGAGTGAATGCATCGGCATCAATCCAAAGTATGTGGCCGAGCACGTCACCGCTGTTGCAGCCTGCAAGGTTGAAGTAAGCGTGGTTTGTGAAGTTGATGATGGTTGCCTTGTCGGAAACTGCGCTGTATTCGATTACAATCTCGTTGTCATCGGTGAGGGTGTATCTGCATTTTGCCGTAAGTGTGCCGGGGAATCCGTATGTGCCGTCAGCAGAAACGTATGAGAATACAACGGAGTTGTCGCCGTCCTCTTCTGCGTTCCAGTTTGCGTGGGCAAATTCACCGCTGGAGTGCAGGCTTTTGACACCGTCTTCGTTGCAGTCAACCTGATATTCTGTGCCGTTTACGGTAAACTTGCCGCCTGCGATACGGTTTGCATATCTGCCTACGCACTGACCCTGATAGTCCGAGCGGTTGATATGGCCTTCCATATCGTCAAATCCGAGCAGCACGTCCTGCAGAATGTCGTCCTTATCATACATAAATGCGCTAAGCCACGTTGCACCGTAGGTGATAAATTCTGCAAAACAGCCCTCGCTGTTTTTGATTTTATATTTGTATACCTCGTTGCCGTCCGGCATTTTGCCGAAAATGGTTTTTGTGATGCTCATAAAAGTCACTCCTTAATATTTACGTTATTTCAGTATAGTATTCAGTATAAGTTTAAGTTAAGAAAAAGTCAATCAAATATTGATACTATTGACACACAGTCTCATTAATATTAGAATATAAGATAGGTAACTATACGAAGAGGAGGAGCTGACGAATAATGGATGAGTTTTTTAACGTGATTGTGTCGATAAGCCGCTATATGCTTTCAGCGCTTGCGGTGCTTATAATCGGCAGCTGTGTCGTGTCGCTTATAACAAGGCAATTCGGCTCAAGGGTCGGCTCATACCTTGTTGAAACCAAAACCAAGAAGCGTATTCCTCTCACTCATTGGGAAAACTCCATAGGCAGGAGCCCTACCTGTGACGTTATTCTCAACGTTGCAACCGTTTCGCGTTTCCATGCTGTTATTTCCAAACGTCGCACGGGTTGGGTTGTTGCAGATACTCATTCGCGTACGGGTGTTTTTGTCAACGGCACACAGATTACAAAGCCTGTCAAGCTCAGCCACGGCGATAAGATAAGCTTTGGTATGAATGCGTTTGAGTTTTTTGACGTGGACGTTGACGATGCGGAGCGTGAGCAGGAAAGACAGCGCAGGAAGCAGGAGCGTGCAAGGGTACGCGTTACCGTGCGTACGGGCAATGAAGGGCTCAGCTTTTTGCCGGCGCTCGTGGATGAGGCTGCCGATAAAGCTTACGTGATTGATTGCGAAAGCTGTGTTATAGGTCGCTCACCCGATTGTGACATAAGGCTCAGATATCCTGCTGTGTCATGGTCACACGCAAAGGTTTACAAAATGAACAACGGTTGGTATATTGAAGACCTTGGCTCAGAAAAAGGCACAAGGGTTAATGCCCGGGTTGTTGCCAATACAAGGCGAAGACTCAAAGATGGCGATATAATCGGTCTCGGCGGCGTAATATTTGTGTTCAACGAACGCTATAAGGTAAAAAAGAAATAAGGAAGTGAAATTTCCGCAAGGAGGTGAAACGCTTGGCAAACACAGAGAGAAAAAGGAAGAAAAAACAGCCGTTTAATTGGTTGGTAATGCTCTTTTCCGCAACTATGTTTGAACTGATGGCTATGATGCCTGTCATATTTTCAACCGAAGAAATGAATATGGAAGTGCTGGGCGTATTCGGCGGTTTTATCCTCGTGCAATGGCTGTATTTTATTTGTGCTCGCAATTTTGCATCCCAGCGTGCAACGGAGCTTGAGATAATTGCATTCACGCTTTCAGGTATCGGTCTGATTACCGTTGCAAGCGTTTACCCCGAATATGCGTTAAAGCAGTTTATTGCTATACTTATCGGTCTTGCCGCGTTTATTCTGTTGCTTGCGCTGATGCGCAACGTTGAGGTTATAACGGCGCTTCGTATTCCCGTTGCAATTCTGGCTATCGGTTTGCTCGCTGTCAACCTTGTTCTGGCGGAAACTGTCAACGGTGCGCTGAACTGGATAAGTCTCGGCTCTTTCTCAATTCAGCCGTCTGAGCTTGTTAAGGTTGCTTTCATCTTTGTCGGCGCGGCAACGCTCGAAAAGCTTCAGTCAGCACGCAGTCATACGCTTTACCTTGTTTTTTCGCTTGGCTGTGTCGGTGCACTTTTCCTGATGAGGGATTTCGGTACGGCGCTGATTTTCTTTGCAACGTTTATGGTTATAGCGTTTATGCGCTCGGGCGATATAAAAACAATCGGTCTGATTGGCACAGGCGCAATCCTCGGCGCAGGTCTTATAATTTATTTCAAGCCCTACGTTGCCTCGCGATTTGCCGCATACAGGCACGTGTGGGAGATGGCAAATGAGGGCGGCTACCAGCAGACGAGGGTGCTCAGCTACTCTGCAAGCGGCGGACTTTTCGGTCTTGGAATAGGTGAGGGTAAGCTGCGCAACGTTTTTGCTTCAACAACTGACCTTATCTTCGGCGTAATCTGCGAGGAGTGGGGTCTGCTTATGGGCTTTTGCGTGGTGCTTTGCTTTGCCTTTGTTGCTATCTATGCGTTCAGGCTTGCGCGCCATGCTCGTTCAACCGTTTATTCAATCGCGGCTGTTGCGGCGGCATCGATGCTGCTTGTTCAGCTTGCGCTCAACGTTTTCGGTATTACCGATCTGCTTCCGCTCACAGGTGTAACGCTTCCGTTTGTAAGCCGTGGCGGTACGAGTATGATTTGCTCGTGGGCGCTGTTTGCGTTTATCAAAAGCTCGGATATAAAGACCTATCCGAAGCTGGAAAAACAGATGGATGATGCACAGTAAAACTTATCTGAAAGAAGGTGACTGACAGGTGAATACGGTAACAAAGCGCGCATATGTATTGCTGGCTATAATCATTGCTTTTATCGGCGGTGTCGGATTCCTTGCGGTCAGCTTTGCGCTCGATGGCGGCACGTGGGCAACAAGCCGCGTTAACGGCCACCTTTATTCGGGCGGCGAAATTAAAAACGCAGGCAAGATTCTCGATTGCAACGGCGTTGTGCTCGCGCAGAGTAAAGGCGGCGAAAGAGTATATAATTCAAACAAAACAATCCGCAAGGCAACCCTTCACGCTGTCGGTGATACTTACGGCTTTATCGCAACCGGTGCGCACAGCCTTTGCCGCGACAAGCTTACGGGTTACAGCTTTGTTGACGGAATATATACGCTCATACAAAAAGGCGAGGGCAGCGACGTAAACCTTACGATTGATGCAAACCTTTGTGCGAGCGCATATAAGGCTCTCAACGGACGCAAGGGTACTGTCGGAGTCTATAACTATAAGACGGGCGAAATTGTCTGTATGGTTTCTGCCCCGACGTATGACCCCGAAAACAAGCCTGAAAATATGGACGAAAATGAAAACTATGAGGGTGTTTATATAAACCGTCTGCTCAACGGTGTGTTTACCCCCGGCTCAACTTTCAAAACTATTACTACTGTTGCCGCGCTCGAGAATATTGCCGATATAAACAGCAGGAATTTCGAGTGCACGGGCGAGCATATAACGGATCAGGGCGGCTCTATTATTTGTAACAATACCCACGGTAAGCTCGATTTCGGCAAAGCGCTGACAAAATCGTGCAACAGCGTTTATGCACAGCTTGGCATTGAGATGGGCGCGAAGGTGCTTGAGTCAACAGCTTCGTCAATGGGCTTTGGCAAGAGCTTCAACGTCAGCGGCGTTAACACGTCAAAAAGTCGCTTTGATTTGTCTGATACGGTTGATATTGATGTCGGCTGGGCGTCAATCGGTCAGTATACAACGCTTGTAAATCCGCTCCATATGTTGATGATTGCAGGCAGTATTGCCGCAGACGGTACAACAGCCACACCGTATTTTATTACAAGCTCACTTACCGACGTTGTCGGTGCTGTCAGAAGCGAGCGGCTTATTCAGGCCGAAACTGCCGCTCAGCTCAAAACAATGATGCGTAACAACGTTATCAACAACTACGGCGATAAAAAATTCCCCGATATGCAGTTTGGCGGAAAAACGGGTACCGCTCAGGTTGCAGGTGAAGAATCGCACGCTTGGTTTATGGGCTTTTCGGCAGACAGCAGTTTTCCGTACGCTGTAATAGTTATGGTTGAAAACGGTGGCGGCGGTAGCGATGTTGCCGTGCCGATAGCAAGCAAAGTGATGAAAGAACTGAAAAACTCTCTTTAATTTCTGGATGGATAAAGGAATATGAAAAAGAAGAACAATAACAGCAAAAAGAAGTTGATAATTTTTGCGATTTGTGTTGCTGTGCTCGCAGTTGTGGCGGTTGCGTTCTCGCAGACAGGCGGAATGAAACCGTTTATAAAGCCTAAAGTGTGTCTGGATGCAGGACACGGCGGCAGCGACGTAGGTGCAAAGTATGACGGCAGGTATGAGAAAGACGATAACCTCAGACTGACACTTGCCGTAGGAAAAATACTTGAAGAAAACGGAATCACGGTCATCTATACACGTCAGGAGGATGTGTTTGTTGAGCTTGAGGACAGGGCGAATTTTGCCAACAGGAATCACGCAACACATTTTATATCTATCCACCGCAACAGCGCTGAATCAAAGGTGAGCGGAGTTGAAATCTGGGTAGAGAGTATGGCACCCGAATACGACAAAAACTTCGCAAAATACATAGCAGACTCAATTGACGAGGTCGGCTACGGCGATAAAAGGGGAGTCAAGCAAGGTTATCAGGGCAATCCGCTTGCCAATTACCTTGTTAACTCCGTAACAGAAATGCCCAGCTGTCTGATTGAGATGGGCTTTATTACTACCCCTGAAGATAACGAGCTTTTTGATAAGAACTTTGATGCATATGCTAAGGCAATTGCAGACGGTATTATCGAAGGTATAAAGAAAGCGAAGGATTGAGCATATGGAGTATAAATCACTCAGCAAAAAAGCAAGACAGCTTATGGGCATTACGGCTTTGCTGGAAAGCCTGTTGTTGCTTGTTGCCTGTCTTGTTGCGGTTGTTGCCGCCAATCTTTACGGGGCGGCAAAAATTGCGGTTATGGCAGGCGGTGCGGCTGTTGCTGTGCTTTGGGCGGTGTTCTTCCCGATGCTCAGGTTCAAGCGATATAAGTACCTTATAACCGAAGACAGAGTTGAGATTGTATGCGGTGTGCTTTTTGTTTCGCGCACAGTTGTGCCGATAAACAGAATTCACCAGATAAACGTTGTCAGAGGTCCGCTCGACAGCACCTTCGGCGTTGCCAAGGTGTCTGTTATAACGGCAGGCTCAACCGCTGTGCTGCGTTTTCTCGAGGAAGATGAGGCGCAGGAGCTTGCACTTCACCTTAACGAAAGAGTCAGAAATAAGCTTGGGGGCGGCGATAATGTTCAGTAAGCCTTCAAGAAACCATATAACTATTGTTCCCGAGCAGTTTGGCGCAGTCGGTCTTGTGCTGTTAACGGGTGCGGTTTCGATTTTTATCGAATATGCGGACAGTTTTGGCAGAGGTTTCAATTTTTCGCTGATGCTCAGGCAGATAACCTCCGGCTACGTATATCCGCTGGTGCTTGTTATCGGTCTTGCCGTTTGCCTTGTGTTTACGGTGTGGAGCTTTATCCGCTGGCGCAAAACGTTTTTTTACATTGACGGCGGTTACCTTGTTGTGGAGCGTAAAACGTTGATGCGACGTGATTCACGCGTTCCGCTGGACAGTATCTCTACGGTCAACCTTGAGCGCAACCTTTTTGAGCGGATTGTCGGCACGGCAAAAATAAAGCTCGACATCAACTCTGCAGTTACCGCAAACAGTACGGATTTTGTTTTTGTGCTCAGGCTCGATAAGGCAAAGGCTTTTGAGAGCGAGCTTGTACGCGGCAAGTCGGAAAAGAAAAGCGACGTTGCACAAACTGAGCGCAAAACCATATGCTCGTTCACGCTTTCTCAGGCTTTCAGGGATGTTGTGCTCGGTCAGTCTATTGTGCAGATTCTGCCGTCGGTTCTGACAGTTGCTTACAGCGTGTACTCTGCTTCCTGGTCTGTTGCGGCAATCTTTATCGTGCTTGGCTGGCTTGTCAGCATTATTATGCAGTTTGCCTCAGCCGGAGGTTTCAGAATAGAAAAAAGCGAAGATACATTTTATATCACTTCGGGACTTATCAAGAGGAAAAATTATTCGTTTTCTGCCGATAAGGTCAATGCTGTTATCATAAAGCGGCCTATGCTTGCCCGCTTTTTCGGCTTGTACCGCGCAGAGGTTGCTGTGGTTGGCTTGGGTAACGATAAGAACGAAACACCGCAGATCTGTCTGCTTGTCAAAAAAACGGAGCTTGACCGCATTGTTGCGGAATGTGCTCCCGATTTTGTCTGCTCGGTTGAGCCGGAGCGCTCGCACAAGGCAGGGCTTATCGCTTCGGTTTGCTTTTACGGTGTGTTGTCACTTGCTGTGGGTGTAGCTCTGACAAAGGTGCATCCTGTGTTGTTGCCGCTTGCGGCGGTTGTCGGCGTTGTGTTGGGTGTTCTCAGCCGCAACGGCAAAAAGCTTGCTGCAGACGATAATGTTTTTTCGTGTTCGCGCGGTATATTTTCTCTCACTTATGCTACGTTCAGATATGATGCAATCCAGACAGCACAGCTGAGCACCAATCCTCTTCTTAAGCGGTTTGGTGTTGGCAAAATACGCGTATCCATCCTCGGCTCAAGCGCCGTCAGTGTGCATACTACGGGCTGGTTTAAGGCTGAGCGATACAGCGAGCTGTCGCAGAGACTGGGTTATTAATAGTTTGTTAATAATTATATGTTAAAATAGTCTGTAATTATTATGTATTTGTATGCCCAAACGAGTTTAAACATAGGCGAAAGGTGTTAAGCTGCGGTGAAAATATCTGTTTTAATTGCCGTGTATAACGGCGAACTTTATATCAAAAAGCAGCTTGAATCCGTGCTGTCACAGCTTGGTGAGGATGATGAGGTTATCATTTCGGACGATAATCCGTCAGGCGGCACCTTTGCTGTGGTTGAGCCGTTTCTGGGCGATAAACGCATCCGCTACGTTCACGGCCCTGCAAAGGGAGTTGATGCCAACAATGAATTTCTGCTGCGTGAATGTACGGGCGATGTTGCTTTTCTCTGCGATCAGGATGACGTCTGGCTCGACTGTAAGGTTGAGCGTGTTATGTCCGCTATTGAGGGCGGTGCGTGCTGTGTTCTGCACAACGCGTATATTACCGATGAAAATCTCGAAAAATCGGGCATAACTCTTTTTGAGGACAGAGGAGCGAAAACAGGTATACTCCACAACATAATTAAAAATTGTTATACGGGCGCATGTATGGCGCTCACAAGGCAGGCGTTCACGGCGGCACTGCCTTTCCCGAAAAATCTGCCGATGCATGACCAGTGGCTTGGCCTTGTCAGCGAAAAGGTGGGCAGGGTAGATCTTGTTGATGAGCCGCTTCTGCTTTACCGCCGCAACCCGGGCAGTATGACGGGCGGCAAAACAAGCCTTATGCAAAAAATCAGGTGGCGCATCAATATCGTGCGCAGTATCGTCAGGTACAAAGGGAACTGAAAGGAATGGTTCAGATTAGTAGCTATGTAACAGGCTGTATTGTTACGCATAACAATATGAGCAGCATAGATGAAACGGTATCAACCCTGCTTAAGCACACAAAGGGTGTGGATTTTGAGCTTACGGTTGTAGATAATATGTCAACGGATTCAACGCCTGACCACATCAGAAAGACATACCCGGAGGTAAAGGTGATTGAGCCGCACACAAATAACGGCTTCGGCAGCGGTCACAACGTTGTGCGTGATGAGCTCGATTCGAAGTATCACTGCGTTATCAACCCCGATATCAGCATCAGTGACGATGTTATTGCAAAAATGGCGGCATATATGGATGAGCACCCCGAAATCGGTCTTCTCTCTCCCAAAATATGCTTTCCGGACGGCAGGATGCAGATCCTCGGCAAACGCAACCCGAAGATAAAGTATCTTATTGCAAGCCGTATGCGCGGCGATGAGCCGGGCAAGCTGTTGCGTGAGTATGCAATGCTCGATGAGGATCTTGATTCTGTGCTTGAGATTGAGAATGCAACGGGCTGTTTTATGATGTTCCGCACAGAGCTGTTCAAAAAAATCGGCGGCTTTGATGACAGATACTTCATGTATTTTGAAGATTGCGACATCACAAGGGCTGTTGCCAAGCACGCAAAGGTCATCTACTACCCTGAGGCTGTGGTTTACCACGTGTGGGGCAGAGAGAGCAAAAAGAATTTCAAGCTTATGCTTGTTCAGATTTCGTCAATGTTCAAGTACTTTGCCAAGTGGCGTAAAGGTTGATTTACAGGAGTAAGTTGCGATGATGACAAACAAAATGAAAGCCTACTTCAATAATTTCTGGAAATACCGTTTCCTTCTGCGTGAAATAGTGCGCAAAAACGTTAAGCTCCAGTACCGCAATTCCGTGCTCGGTATGTTCTGGACTTTTCTTCAGCCGTTGCTTACAACAATTGTTCTCGCTCTTGTTTTCGGCGGCATTTTCGGCAGAAACGATCCGACGGTAGGCTGCTATATGGTCTACCTTCTCTGCGGTCGTCTTCTCTATGAGTTCTTTACTCAGTCGACCAAGCGTGCAATGCGCTCGATTCGTCTGAGTGCCAGCGTTATCAAAAAAGTATACGTTCCCAAATATATCTATCCGCTTTCAAACGTGCTTGCAAACTTCGTAACCTTTGCAATGTCGCTGCTTGTGCTTGTTGTAATGGTTATCTACTTCAAGTGCTTTACCGATGAAGTGATAGTGATAAACCAGTATGTGTTCCTTGCAATTGTGCCTATTATTATTCTTCTTATCCTCTCACTGGGCATCGGTATGATTCTTGCAACGCTCAACGTTTTCTTCAAGGATATTGAGTATATCTATGAAGTTTTCTGTATGCTTCTGTTCTATCTGACTCCTATCTTCTACACGGTCAGATCGCTCGGTGCGATAAAGATTGTTCAGTACGGACTTATGGCAAATCCGCTCTACTCAATTGTTT
>JAFOBC010000313.1 GCA_017382015.1 Clostridia bacterium | reverse complement strand
GTACCCTTTTAACGAAAATAATCATGTGACGGGGGGAGTGTATCGCTCCCACCAGTCCTCGATATATCCGATCATTGCCTCAGACTTTGCACGCTGTAAACAAATGTCTTTTGGTGTGTCAATATATATAACATCATCGGCATTAACGAAGTCGGCCAGACGTTCAAGCTCTCCCGTCAGCGGATAACCGCCGATAATATAAGCGTGACGCCAGCACCCGTTCCGAGTTCTGATCTGATCTAAGAGAAGATCTCGCATCGCGAAGACGTTCGCCTTCAACCTGTCCGGCTTCTCACTGCAGCTGATTGCATTCCATAGTCTGTCAATGTCTATGATGATATCATCAGGCTCTGCGTTTTCAGATACCCATGTTCGCTTTCCCGAACACGGCGAACCATACACGATGAATACCTGTTGAGGCTTCCGCTGCACATATCCGCAGAATCTGTCATGAATTAAGTTATGACACTTGAAGTGAATCAGTTCCACGTTGTCGGGATTCAGAGAGATCGTCACATCATCGACGTTCTCTTCTGTTAATTCTTTCTTATGATGTCCGATGCAATCATATTTCTTCACGATCGGCTTTCCACAATGAGCGCATATGATAACGCCTGACTCGTCAGCACGTTCGTCCTTCAGATTGGCAAGGAATTTCAGCCATCTGTCAGAACGATAGAACTTTGCACGCTTTGTCATATTGCAATCACACTGATCACTAAGTCCGTAACATCATCTGTCGGACTGTTGTTTGTTACGTAAATATAAACACCTGTGTCAACTCCTGATATTCCTGTTGCTTCCGTGCATACGCACTTGACATCAATCAGGCACTCGGTACCATCGACAACGTTCGGATGAAGACTTGCAACGCAAGCGAATCCAGTCGGCAGAATGTCGGCGTTTTCGCGCTTGAACAATACAACATCTGATGTCGATTCGCCGTGATTAAGAGAAGCAATTGTCACTGTCTGTCTGCACTGTGCAACGTCTCTGAAACATTTGTTGTCTTTGATTACATTAGCCATGATTACCACTCATCCTTTTCAAGTTTTTGCTTCTTAAGTTCAAGCTCTTCACGCTTGATCTTGTCTCCCTGCGGATCGTTTGACCAGTTCTCTGAGTCATAATTCTTTAACGCCAAGTTGATGGCCGCGACATCAGGAAGCGCTTTTTTGTTGTACGTCTCAACAGTCTGATGCTTTTCGCCGGTCTCCGGATCTGTTCTTTCAATTATTTTTGATTCCTGATACTCAAATCCCATCGCTTTTTTTATTAACGCACTCCTCAATTGTGCGACAACCGCGATTCTACCGTTTTTAAGCAATTCATTAAATTCGTTTTTTTCTTTTACGTATTTGTAAAACGTGACCATGTTAATTCCAAGATTATATGCGATATTCTCGTTATTTGCACCGTTTATAAGCCATTCACGGATTTCGTCGAACCTTGGCTTGATCTTGGTTTCGTATGCGTTTTTTCTCCCTCTTTTTTCTGCCATTCTGTTCCCCTCCCTAAAAAAATTAATATTTTCGCACTTTTCAAGGCCGGAACGACATAGCAGAAGCTTCGGTTTTATCGGCATTTCTGACCGATTTTAATTTTTTAAAAAGCCGCTCAAAAAGATGTAAAATGAAGCCTGTCACCGACCTTTTATTTTTTATCCGATTTGCCGTCTCCATCGTCGATTTTCTCGGATGTTTTGCGCATCAGAGTCATGATCCACTTCGGAAGCGTCATCGGATTTATTGCATAAAGATTTTCACAGATAGAAATTGACTCGTTCAGCGTGATGTAAACGCCGATAATCAGTCCGAAAGGACTGCTAAAAGGAAGTTCTGCATTGACCGCTGTCAGTGCAACTGGAATGAAAAAGTCAAGGAACATTCCGAAGAACAGAGCAACAAGAAGAGCGATCTTCTTCCAGAAGCCGATCACTCCCCTTCTGGAGCTCCACGGCTTCTCTTTTACCCTGGACTTAATTAATCCGGTCACTATGTCAAAGATAATTGCGATAATGACGCAGGTCAGAATAAGTGAATATTGATGAGCCAATGCGGCAAAGAATCCGCCGATCACGCTCAGAACGTGTTTCCATCGCAATTTCTTTCCCCTCCCGTCCCGGTTTTTATGTTAACCAAATTTTAAACGTTTTTCTGTGTATCATTCAACACCACTTTTTCAGCAATCCGCTCATGATTTAATATTTTTTTGAAATAATTTCAGAAAAGGTATTGAATTTATAAAAGAAAAGGCACCCGGAAAAATCTCCGAGTGCCTTTTCTCGCTGTTGCTTTTGTGAAAATAATCTCTTCGCCAAAAAAGAAAAACATAAACGCACGATCTGAATTAATTAAGATTTGAATTTAACGAGCCGGAACCATGCGAACGCTCCGGCTCACGACTAATTGCAGATCCGTCGTCAATTTCTATTATAACCCGTTTTATGAAAACGCGCAAGCAGTTTCATGAATTAATAATCAAGATACTGATCCGCTCCTATCTCAAGGAGCTTGCTCAGTGCCTGCTTATGCTTCCGATTTACTGAATTGCGTCCGTAATGCAGAAGATCCGCAATCGCAAACGTACTTAAGTGTCCTAAATAACGCATTGTCATAATGCTTCGGAGATCCCTATCGTCAAGAGATGATATGCACTTATCGATCATCGAACGAACTTTCAGAAGCTTGGCATACTGAAAGTTGAGTTCGGTTGTCTGAGTGTTGATAAGCTGGAGGAGCTGCGGATCGTGCATGCCTTCCGCAATCGCCTCATTGGCTTCGATATATGCGCGAAGTGATTCGATGTTCTTGTAAATATCGCTGCCACGTCTAAGTTTATCCCTCAATATTTCCTGTTCCTTGGTCATCAGCCTGTTTCATTAAGCAGTGACTTCATCAGCTGCAGCTTCTTGGCCACCTCTGATGCTTCCGCAAAACTCGGAACGTTGTTTTTCTCAAATGCCCTTTTTTCTGCCTTGACTTTTCTGAACGATCTCTGTTCCTTGTCCGTGAAGACCTGTTCGGGATCAAGTCCGATCTCTGATATCGCCTTCTTCAGCATATTCCGAATTTCTTCGTCACTGAAACCGTCCCTGATGTTGTCCCTATACATCAGAGATATCTCGTTATACTTTGCTATCAGCTTCTTCAGCCTTTTTTTTCCGAAGTTGAACTCCTGATTCAACGCAAGAATGAAAAAGGCGTTATTCGTCTCACACGCCCTGACTGTGTAATCGTACATCGTTTCTTCAGCACGTTCAGTCATTTTCCTGGATAGATTTGCTCTCGCTTTCAAAACCCTTCACTCTCCCTTTCACTGTTTTATTCTTTGTCTGACTCGTCTTTGATGACGTTGATCAGACATGTTCTGCAGAGCTCCGTTCCCTTCAGTCCGCAATATCCGCAGTTTGCGTATATGCTGCAGAATTCACAAGCGACGTTTCCCACCATGTCCTTGATGCAGTCGCCTGAATCTCGTCTCAGACAGGTGAACCGCTCTCTGATTTTCTCACTCATTCGAATCTCCTGCTGATAAGACTGTCTCTTCTGGCCTGTAATCCGCTGTTACTCCGATAAACTTCGGCTTGCCGCCGCCAACGGATGCGAATCGCTGAACCTTTAAAGCCTCAAAGTTGCTGTAAAAGATCACATGTTCCCCGTCGACCTGCATGCTGTCTATGCTGTACTGCTTCAGAAGCTTTGCAAAGTCGTCTAAGAAGCTTTTCTGCTGTAAATTCATCTTATCTCCTCCTGTGAATATGCATCTCAAACCCCATTCCTCCAGCCCGATCTATTTCGTATTGTTCTTCAAAATAACCGTACTGAAGAAGATATTCGTATTGTTTTGATGATATTTTGTAATGAACGTCCATCGCGCGAATGAAGTACTTGTTCCGCTCCGGTGCGATCTCTGCTACCAGTGCCGCTCCCGGCTGAAAAATGATCTCTTCAAGATCTTTCTTCCTCATTTTTCTCCTCCTCTGTTGGTTCACCGCCTTTCATCACCTCTTCATAAGCTTTCATTGCGATTGTGAGATTCTGAATCGATACCACAAGGAACACAATAAAAGCTAATATATAAAACATATTTGTCAGTTTGCTTTCAGAATCACGCCTGTAAACCATATTGGAAGTGAGAAAAAACAATGCCGCTGTAAGCTGTCTCCACTGGAGAACGGCAAACCTTATTGTCCTTTTCTTTGTTTTAAGTTCCCATGAAGCCTTTTCCGGTTCTGCCTTGCTCCATGATCCATCAGGATTTTGTTGTTTGTTCATCGTTTCCTTCATGTAATTTTTTTAACTCCTTATCAGCTTTCACCTGTATGATAAACGAATATAAGCTCGTTGTAATAATCGCAAGTGTGCATATGCCCATGATTATAAGACATATAATCATTGTTTTAGACATTGTTTCCACCTCTCAGTTCGATTCATCTTTTCCCCTCCTCTGAAGCTTTTCGTCGATAATTGGAATCAGAAGCTTGACTGTTGCGATCATAAGAAAGCGAAACGGTGCATCGGCTATCTTCAGAAGCATATCCAAATAGATCAGCTCCGGTGGATTATCAGTTTCAATATATTCCTGCTTGTGTGCGCCCTCGATTTTTAGCTCTGGAAGTTCCTTTATCATTTCTGTGATCTCATGGATCAAAGGAGCCGCTCCGTCAAGTACATGTTTCGACGGCGCATCTTCGTTCTCATCAATGTTTTTGCCTGTGAGCTCCATGAGTTCACACACTTTTTCCTGCAGTTCATCACTCCACTCGAATCCTTCAAGTTTCATCTTTTTTCCCTCCCTGAATTTCCGTAATGCAGTCACAGCAATACGGTTCCGACTGCTCCGGATCAAAGCAGAGTGTTCCATCTTCCTTCATATGCAGGAATTCGCATTTTCTTGGAAGTGTTAATCCGTAGTTCAATTCTTTTCCGCATTTCGCACATCTCACGAATGCATGTTTCAGAAAATCGTTTGTGTATCGTTCCATGCTTCACTTCATCATCCTTCCGTAAAGCAATTCGTTTTTCAGAAACCACAATCCGAGGATTGAGAAGACTGCTGCTGAAATATATTTTCCTTCCAGAGAGCACCGCCGAACGGCAAGACAGTCAACGACGAAGAACGTCAGATTGACCGCCCGATCATACTTGTCAAGCTTTAGTGCCTCTCTTGTGAACCTTGACTTCCTGTCATTCAGCTTCATCCGGCATTTCCTCATAGATCCTGTCACAGATGATCCTTTCAGCCTTTCTCAGCTTCTTTTCTGCTTCGAGTCTTTTCTGATATTCTGCAGCCATTGTATTCTGAACCGTCTCGAAATCAGCTGAAACAAGATTGTATTCGTCAAGAAGCTTCGAGTATTTTTCTTTGTATTCTGCGAATTCTCTGATCTTGTCGGCGGCTTTCCTATTCTCTGCCTCAAGCTCAGCTATCCTGAATCTGAGCTTGCCGACGTCTTCGACTGATATTTCATCCTTTTTTCAGTTCTGTGACAGCAACTGACTCCGGCTTTTCTTCTGCAGGTTCCGGCTTGGATACTTTAACCGGCTCCGGATCTTCTTTTGCCTTCACTGGTTCCGGCCTTCCCTCAAGGATCACCGGCTTTTTGTATTCTTTTTTCGTGACCGCTGGTGCGACTTCCGGCACTTCGTAGGTGACGTCCGGCTTGCCGTCCTCGACCCACTTGTTGTATTTGTTAAGTCCCGCCTTGTAGTTGTTCTCGTCAGAACGTCTGATCTCGTCGAGCTTATAGCCGCTCATGAGCAGTGCTGCGATGATCGATGATCTCGGAACGTTCAGCTCCTTGGCTTTTTTCTGAATGAAGCCGGTCTTCTGCTCCGTCTTTGTGTAAGCTTCAAATAAATCCTTTGATGTGATTATCATTTTTACCCTCTTTTCATCATTTATTTTTTTCTCTGTCATAAGCGTTCACGAGATGATCGGTGAGGAATGCGAAAGATGCTCTCAGCCGATCATCGTTTTCTGCTTCATGCAGGAACTCGGCGTTATTGGAGCTCAAGATCTGTCCTATATCATCGCCACGTCCTGCCCATACTGCGTGCACGTTTTTCATCTCGGTGCTTGTAAAATTATAGACGACCGAAAAGCCGCATTTGGTAATTATATTAGCATTGGCCGTGATCCACTCTCTGATCTGCTCAAGCTTGCTTTCGAGTTCCAGTTTTTCTTTTTCTGACATAACCTTTCCCTTCTCATTCATCGTCGTCGATGTAGCCTTCTTCTCTCATTTTCTCCTCGAATTTCTCGCAGATCTTGCCTGCAGTAAGGTTGAACAGCTTCTGAAGATCACGCTCGTCGTCAATGCTATCTATGAGCTCACAAATCATTCCCGTGCATGTAACTCCGATTTCCCGAGCTTTTCCGCCGGAAAAAGCACTCATTTCAGAGCTGTTTGTACTCTGCTTCTTGGTAAATGCGAAAATGACCGACAGTTCATGTTCAGCGAAAACCGCTCTGTTTTCAAAGAGCCATTTCTGAACCTGTATCAGCTTCTGTTCAACATCTTGTCTTGACTCTTTCTTTGTCATAGCTTCCATTCCTCCGGTGTATTGCTTAAGCACTCGGCACATCCTTTGTAATGCCATCCGCAATTGACGCACTTATCCATGCTTTCGCAGGTCTTTTTCATCATCCGGAACGGATTCTCCCTCCACTGCCTGAGCTCCTCAAGATAGAGGAAAGCTTCAGGAAGACCGGATCGGCACTCGTTGCATTCGACATTCTCACTCAGTTCGGTGTTTTTGATTTTTTCAATCATCTGTTCAAGTGTCATTTTGTGCCTCCTATTCCCAGCTCAACGGCTTGCTGTTATGCTCGCGAAGCCATTCTCTCGCTTTGTTGCGTTCTTCCGCCGTGAAAGTCGTGATCTCTGGTATCATCTTGTAAGCCATGAGCCGCATGACTTTTTTTATTCTTTCAGTGTCGTTATTGTTCCATTTGATCAGGTTTTTCTTTACCTCCGGACAATACCGCTTAATGAATTTTTCAAATAAAGACAAATCGTCGTTTTCGAGAACCGCTCTCACTGCCTTGTCTCTCAACTCGACCCATTCGGTATCAGTTGTTTTTACTTTCATTTTTTCCTTCTTCCTCATGCTTCATGATATCGATTGCCTTCTGACAGATCATGCGAGCAGTCGCTTCTTTGCTCATCCGGGTTATCTCGGCCATATCTTCCGAAATAGATATAAACGTCAGAACTGCTTCGGTCAGAACGTCAAGGCTCTTTCCATGACAAGTGATTTCGATTTGTTTTCCTGCTGCTTTAATTTCGATCATCTTTTCACCTCACGTTTCCTTGATCCTCACGCCGTGAAAATACAGCATAAGTTTCTTTTTGATTATATATTCCTTGGTGCGCTTGCCTTTGACGTCCTCGACGATGTAATTACCGCCCCGGTCAATGTAGGTAAAATCCGCAATGTAAGAGCATGACTTCTCGATCAGCTTGCCCTTTTTCAGTTTTCCTTTGTTTTCGCCTCTGGTATAGACCTCGGTACTCGGTTCGTACTGATCCGGAAGGAGAAGGAACGGCACCTGAGTCTTTAAGTCCGAGATCTCACCGGCACGTTCGAGAAGCTTAAGTTCTGAATAACGCCGCATTTCCTTCTTAGAGTCGAATTCAATGCCGTCAAGTACGCATTTCTTATTCCTGTACTTGTTCATATTCCCTCCTGGATCTTATACCTTGCCTTCCATGTGAAGATGCGCAGCGTTGCAAGGCTTTCTGTGTACTCCTTGACACTGAACAGTCCTGAATTATCAGTGATCAGATCCTGTATTTTCTCGGAGATCCTGTCGATCTCTTCTTCCGAACCTGCGACCGTGATGTCATGAAGACCTTTCCGGTATTCATCAATGACCGCTTCTTTTTTTCCCATTTCTTTTATTCTCCTTTCTCCGGGCTCTGATGGCTGTCATCACTTCCTGGTAGCTCGGCTCGCTCTTCAGAGTCACCGGCGGCGTCTTTTTCTTCTTCTTTTTCTTTTCCATTTTCCCAACTCTCCTCGATTTCGTTGATTTCAGTGAGCACGTCCCGGAATATCTCGGATAGAATCCTGTAAACCTTGTAAATGCTCCATAAGCAGATCAGCGTCAGCACCGTGTAAAATGCGATGATCGCTATCATGATGATCTTTTCCATAAGCTTCAGAAGATCATTCTGCTTCCGCACTGCGGACAGAACTTTGAATGTTCCTGAATCGCCGTTATCTTGCGAAGCGCTCGCTTGCCGCATGTACTGCAGCGAAGTTCGCCTTTATGATCGACGACCCAGCGTGAGTTGTTATCTGCTTTAATTCTGAGATTCGGATCATCACTGTATCTGCAAAGTGCCTTATTCTCTGAAGGCGCATAGTAGATAGACGTGAGCTCGTATCTGTGACGGATCGCCGCGACAAGCTCAGCAAGTGCATCGCATAAGATGATCTTCTCTTCATGCGACAGCACGGCAGATAAGCTGTAATTTTCAAGAACTCCCTGCAGAATCCCGTTTCTAAGTTCAATATTATCCTCGTTCATCATAATTATCCCCTGTTTCTCTCATGATTCCGAAAGCCTCCAGTCTTTCCGGCCTTCGTGTGATTTCCCATTCAAATATACTCTTGAATCCGAGCAGTCTGCACATTTCCTTTTTCTGAGTCCCGTGCAGCCGTCCCGGATCCGTATCCTCCCATACAAGGAGTCTGTCTGATGTCAGATAGATCCTTGCGGCAATAAGTCCGCTGGAAGTGATAAGCGTTGCGACCGCCCGGCTGATGATAAGCGGATCGATCACATTCAGCTTTCCGCGGATCACGTCCTTTCCGTAGTTCTTGGCTTCCGTAAATGACATATCCTGCGGAAGCTGATAGCAAGTGCTTTCAGTGTTTCCTTTTTCCCTGAATGATAAATACATTCGTTACCCCCTTTCATGCAGTCAGATCAGTTCCCTGATCTTCTTCAGCTTCGCTGCCATCTCATAAGACTCTGCAATTCCGGCCTTCTTTGATTCCTGTATGATCTTCTCCCTGTGAAGCGTCTGCTTCCAGGATGAAGTTGAACGCTCACTGAAGAACTCGCACGGGATCTCAAGCCGCTCAAGCTCCTTCTTCAGTTCGTCACAGCTCCACTTGTAATTCTCGTATTCATTGTGGCGTGCCATCTCCTCAACGATGTCCTGAAAGAGCCGGTTCGCTCTTGCTTTCCCAAGCTTCAGACTCTTGCAGACCGTCACGAAGGTGATGCACCAGTTCAGCTCCATCCACCGCGAATAGAAATCCGATGCCTGATCCTTCATCCGGTCGACCATCTGCGGAGTCGGTGTGATATTTGCTTTCATTTCTTCAAATCCTTTCAGTCTTTTGTCACTTGTTCCCGGTTTCAGCGCTTTTCCACTTTCTGCATTTATCATCGCAACTGTGAAGCGAATATTTTATTGCATTCCTTGATTTGACTCTCCTTATGCTTTTCAGGCAAAGGATAGGTAATACGTTTCGTGTGTCGATTTTTCCATACAAGCAGTTTTCACAACACTTTTCTGTTTTGGTTTCACGACTGATATATTTTTTCATGTCCGTCATGAATTTTCCCTCCACATTGGCGAAACTTCGATCCCGCTTTTCTCTATGGCTTCTTTGATCAGACGGAAGTCTGACTCGTTGTCAATATAGATCCATACTCCGTCATTCGTGACCTCGATTGTGAATGTTCCGTAATACGGGAACGGGAAATAATCAGTCTGGATCTCGCAGTCGTCGCCTGTTTCAAGGAAGTTGAACTGAGCTTTTCCATGCGGTATGCCGTCATATGGCAGGTAATACGAGCTTACGCTGAATTTCAAGTCAGTTGTAAAGCTGAACCCTACATGCCTGTTCTGAATTGAGTATTTCATAATTTGAACCCCTTTTTAAACGCTCTGTGATGCCGCTTAAGGTGTCACTTCGATCCCGGCTTTCGTCAGATCCTCTCTGATCTTGTTCATAACATCCTCAATGGTGTCGATGATTATGCCGGTCTTTTCGCTGCCATAAGTAATGATATGCAGCGAATCGCTATTGAACCAGATCTTCAGATACGAATTCGATATGTCGTCAACCGGATAGATGTCAATACAGCACCGCCCGTCTTTGTCTTCGTATGCCGCAACCGCCTGACTCGGCTTTGTGGTGAATCTGACGAATTTTCCCTTGTTGTGAATTTCATATTTCATTTTTTACGCCCCTTTTGTAACGCTCTGTGACGCCGTTTAAGGCGTCTTTCAAACCAGCAGTATAATTCTCTTGATTTTTCTTTCAGTGTGCTTCACGGCTGTTCCAGCCGCTCCCACGTTAACGATTTTGACTTACCCATAATTTTTGAATGCTCTTAAAACGCTCTGTGCGGCTCATTAAGACGGGTCTGATTTTGGCAGGGTAATTTCACCCGAAAACTATCAGACAGCTATTCACGGCTCTGTGAGACGTTCCTGAGAAGGTCTTTGACATCAAGATCATTATTGAAATCAGAATAAACCTTTATGAGCAGACGGTCAACTTCGTTCCATACTTCCAGCGCGTCTTTGTATTCATCACACTCAGACGGTTCGATTCTTGCGAATCTGAGTATTTCATGAAGTAATGAACGGTATTCGCCCATCTTGACAACATGATCTAATAAGTTTTTCATAATTGCTTCAGTGTCGATATCATCAAACTGATATCTGAGCAGTTCTGTGTGTGTCTGATTTTTTAAGGCTGTAACTTCCCATTTGAACGCTTCAAAGAAGCCTTTTGTGAATTTGTAATATTCATCAGTTTTCATTGCCTTGCTCCTCATCCGTAGTATTTTTTCATTTTTACGTTCCGGTCGAATCCGCTTCCGAATCTTACGTCGTCGCCTTCAAAGTGCAACGGATAACAGTTCCGGATGATCCTTGACCAGATTCTCGCCCATGCGTCGCTCTTCGGGCTCTTAATATCTTCCATCGTGAAGTTCGTCGTTATGATCAACGGCTTCTGGCTTCTGTCACGATCGTCAATTACACGGTGAATTATTTCCATCATGTATTCAGTTTCGCGTTCTGTTCCCAGATCGTCGATGATAAGTAAGGGAACTTTCATCAGGCTTTCGTAGTATTCGCCCCGGCCTTCATATCCGATATTCCCGACAGTTTCCGCTATCTTGGCGAAGCTTGTGACGATTGCCGCATATCCCTGATTAAGGACACTGTTTGCGATGCAGTCAGCTGCATATGATTTGCCGGAACCGCAGTTTCCGTATATAAGCAGGCCGGAATGATTTTTCAAATGCCGCGGAAAATCAGCTGCGTATTTTCTGCACTGTTTCATTAACGGCTGAGAGCCGTTGTCGTTCTCGAACGTGTGATCCTTGAAAGACGGATCTATGCTCGCAAGCTGTCGCGCCTTTCTGATCTCGGCATCAGACATGTCCGTCTTCAGCTGCAGAACTTTAATATTTTCCGCTTCAGCCTGACACGGGCAGAGACATCCGACCTTTATTGCGAATCTCCCTGACTTTGCCGGAATGCACTCACGAGCTCCTCCGCAGTTCTTGCAGTGCAGAAGACCGTCTTCACCGATGAAGACTTCATCTTCCTTCGATGCAGGTACTTTTTCTGAAATATCTTTCATTATCTGCTGAAACATTCATCTCACCACTAATCGAATATCGAAAGATCCATGTCCGGCGGCCTGTTGTCACCGCAGGTCTTAAACCTGATCTCTGAACCGAGTTCATCAGTCCATCCTTTACCATTGAAGAATGTGCTTCCATACGGAATGAATCTTTCTTCTGTTCTGTTCTTGCGTATGTCTTCAAGTAAGTTCATAATCCCCTGTCTGATCTCTTCGTTTGTTGTTCCCTCTTTGATTGCTTTTTTATATGCCTTGTATGCTGCTTCTTTTCCTCGCTTTCTCGGATAAAGCTTCCACAATTCCTCGAAATCATTTTTAAGCTGACTTTCTTTATTTATTTCTTTATCGTTAACTCTTGTTAGTTCATTACTTGTTACGTTCTCCTTGACTTTTTCGTCAATAGGGGTCTTGATTTTTTCGTCAAGAGGGGTCTTGATTTTTTCGTCAATACCCTTGATCTTTTCGTCAATAGGGTCTTCGTCTTCATCAAGTACCGGAAGCATCGCCCATAATTTTCTTTGGAGAACCGTTTTTCCGTCCTCGGCATAAACGATCTTGCTTTTTACATAGCCTTTCTTGACCAGGTGAGTGATCCACCTTGAAACCGTCTCAATTGCTACGTCGTAAAGTTCAGCAAAATACTTATTCGACGCCCAGCAGAAACCTTTTGCGTCCATTAAGGCGCTTATTTCACCGAAAAGAAGTTTTTCACTCGGTTTAAGATCCTTGTCGTATCTTACGACTGCTGGTATTATAGCTATGTAGCCTTTGTTCTGTGTTATTTCCATATTCCCCGTACCTCACTGTCAATCATCTGTTAAAAGTTCTTTTGGAGCTGATTCATCACTACCGGCTTCACACCAGCCGTGAATCTCTTCGAGTTCAGCTGCCGTATAAAGACTATAGCATGGAGTGTTTCTGTTGTATTCTCCATCCTTATCGCGCATTTCCCGATAAACTCTGTAAATCATCTGAACGTCTGAAAATGCGTCAAGTACAAATCCGGCACGTTCTCTTTCCGCTTCTGAGAAGTTGCTGAGAATTTCTTTTTTCGTCGGCCAGAATTTTTTCTGAACTGCGTAATTATAAAGCAGACTGTTTAATTCGCCGTAAATTTCATGATCTTCTTTGGTCACTCCCAGGAATTCGAGGATAGACCATTTTTCAAATCGTATTGCCATAATATTTCCCCCTGTGTTTGCTTTTTCAGATTTTTAATGCTATAATAGGAACGGAGTTTTTCATTATGGCCTTAACCGGAAGCTTCTTCTGCTTCTTGTTGTGTGATCTATCCACTGGCAGCGATGCACACTTGATCATATCGACTTCTTCGCTGTAGATTTTGCGAACTGAGCGAATGCAGTCCTCATACGGGCAGTTTAAACACTGTCTTCCCGGTGTGCATGTTACCTTGATCTTTCCCATTTTCAAAAACTCCCTTCAATTCAATATATCATTCAATATCGTTTAAAAGCCCTTTGAGACGTTCACGGAGAATTCTGTTTTCGTCTTCAAGGGTTTTTAACTTTTTCTCGGCAAATTCCGCCTTTCGCTGTTTTTCCTGACGGAACTTTCGGGCACGGTCAGCGTTCTGAATGCGGATAACTTCTTTCCGACACTTAGGACAATACATTATCCGTATATGTCGGTACCATGAGTCCTCGTATTCGTTCGATATCGGCACGCCGCACATGACGCATCTCTTGATCGTTGGCACTACTCCCACGATTATCCCTCCTTTCGCTATCCTTATCGTGACATAACCCAAAGGCTTTTTTGCCCTTTTCGTTATCTAACGATAAGGTAATGAAAAATCGAAACCGTTACACAGTTTACGATATTTTGCGGATTTCCTGACGCAGGGAAGTATTAAGACGCTCACGCTCATTCTCCAGGATATCCAGAAGCAGATCGGTCGCCGTGTCTTCCCCGTCAATCAGAAGACTGATCTCTCGTCCACTGTCCGGGATCCGGATGGTGACACCTTTCATCACTTCACCCGGACTGCAGCTCATTATGTCTGCAATCATATCGGACAGTTCGTCAATATCTTCACGGTAACGGTTGAGTTTGGTTATTCTGTCGGAAATCTCGGAATACGTCGCACGACTTATCTCCTGCGGCTTCTCTTCCGGATTTCTTCTTGTTCCCAATCTGCCCCCGACCCATGCCGCGCCGCCGAGTACGGTGAGCACCAGCATGAGTTCAATCATAAGCTTTTTCCTTCCAGTCGTTAATGACTTTTTCTGATTCAGTGCGAAGCTGATCGTATTTAGGCCGCGGAACGTTATTCAGTGCATAACTAAGATCACTTGAACAGCAACTAATTCCGCGCCTGTTGAGCTCCTTGCATAAATCAATTTGCTTTTTACCTAAACGCAATAATTCAATTTTTATTTCCATCGTCATACCTCATGTACCAACGCAGGAACTGACATGTAGGAAGAAAAAAGCCTTTGTTAAGAGCTCCGCCCTTCTTCCATGACAGACCTATCGTTCCGTTTTCCATAACCGCTCTCATTGATGCTGGATTGATGCCAAGAAATTCGGCTGCAGCTGATGTGGGAATGCTTGTCGGATAATCATGGATTAACTTTTCAATCTTTTCTTCATCAGCTGAAAGAAAATCTCTGATTGCGTTTGTCACACTTTTTGCCCTCCAATCTTGTAATTTTTCAGCGATAATGTTATAATCAATATGTCACTATCAATTTATTAACGCTATAATAATATTATATTCCGCTAAAGCGTATTAGTCAAGCAGAAAAGCGCATTTAAATTGATTTTATATACATTTCCGAAATTGTTGTGTAAAAGAGGATTGAATTTATGACAATAACACAGAGAATCTTTTCAATCATGGAAAAGAAACATATTTCGCAGACAACGCTTTCGCAGGAAACCGGAATTTCTACTTCTGCAATTTCAGGATGGAAACATCGAAACGCCTATCCTACGGCAGATAAAATTCCGCTAATCGCAAAATGTCTTCAGGTTTCAATATCTGAACTTTACGGAATTACGGAAAATTACGTTCAACTGGAAGCCGGAAAAGTTCCGATTGAGAATCAAAACCTGTTCAACAACGATCTTGTATGGAAAACATACATGAACAAACTTACTGAAAAAGAAAAGCTTGAAGTTCAGGTCTTCATTCTTGGTAAAGGCGAAGCACATGAAGAATAACACTGGATGTCGCTATGAAGTGAAGATCACCGTCGGCAAGAGCCTCGACGGATCGCCGATCCGGAAAAGCTTCTACGGCAAGAGCAAGCGTGAAGCGAAAGCCAAGGCTGAAGAGTATCTGATTGAGAACGGACGACAGGCAAAGGATCCGGCGTATAATGTCACGTATAAGGATCTTGCTGAAGCTTACATGAAAGAAAAAGAAAGCTATCTGCGGCCTAATTCCGTGTATCGCATGAAAACGTTACTCAGGAAAACGATTGAAGCACTCGGCGATCGAAAAATCGTTTCCGTTACGAAACGAGATGTATCGGATGTCCTGAATGCGATGTCCGAGAAGTACACAGAGAACTATCTGAAAGATCTTCATTCGTTCCTTGCTTCCGTCTTCAAGTATGCTGTCGAGAACGGATGGCTCTCGGTCAATCCGTGTGCCGGAATTCATTACAAGGTAAAAAACAAGGCAAAGGAACGCCGGGTCTACACGCAGGAAGAAGCTGACGCTATTCTTGAATACACCTTGCGACGAGCTGAAGGATTGAGCGTGCATCTCATGTTAAGCTATGGGACGACGATTTCCGAAACTCTCGGAATGCAGTACAACGACGTGAACTTTGAGGAAGGCACCATCAGAATAGAACGTGCTGTCACTAAGATCGGCGGCAACCTCGACGTCAACGACCCGAAAAACAAGCACCGAAAGCGTGTAATTGCAATCTCTTCCGAGACGGTTGAGCTCATCCGGAAGAACTGTGATCCGTCGTTCCGGTATCTGATCCATGCTGATGATCCTGAATCACCTTATGATCCGCAGCGTTGGCGATGGCAGGTATACGCGAAATTCATGCAGGCCGCTCAGAATTACATAGTTGACAATTACGGTTATGAGATCGAGATAATTAATCCGCATGAGCTCCGGCACACAAGAGCCACGCTATGGGTCGAGCAGGATCGGAACCTTTACGCCATTGCTGAAGAAATGGGCTGGTCTGATCTTCAGATGCTCAAGCAGGTCTACGGACACCCGGACATTCAGAAAATCAAAAACATGCTCGGAATAAGTAACGCAAACGGTAACGATAACGAAAAAGACCGGAATGAATAGGTATAATCCGGTCTTGATCGCTGCTTAATACTTTTTTTCAAAAGGAGAACCAAAGATTTGATTTTGGTTAACTCTAATTCTATTCAAAATGGGTGTATCATTCAACACCATCTTTTTTCACTGGAACACAAAAACGGCCTTATCCGTTAAGATAAGACCGCTTCTGTAGTTTTCAGAACTTCGACTCCCCACGAGTCGTCTTATTGAATTGTGCCTTCTGGTCATAGTGTCGATCTGCTTGCTGCACTTGCATCACGACGTACCATCCGCAAGATCAATTATATCATATCTCAGATTTCTATGCAAACAGAAAACGCCACATTTTTTTAATGTGACGTTTCCTGTAAGTCGTTAAAAAATTCAACCAAGGAGTTTTGTACTCTCGCAAAATAAATGGATTTCAGAAGATAGCCCCTGCCGCCCGACAAGGGCATGTGCTAAAAGAAAATAGGGAACCACCCTAAAAATTTTTAGGATCCGAAGATCCAGAGCGACACGTCAGAACCTGAACCAACGCGCCGCCGTGCGCTGTCCTTGCGGACAATGTTCAAAGATTTGAATTCAATTGTTGAACGCCACCAGAAAACGCGTTCATTGTTCTTATTATAGCACGGGCATTTTTTTCGCGCAAGCAAAAAAGCCGCCAAAAGCGACTTCTTTGCTGTAGATCATAATCTGCTGGTTGACGTAAGGGGTTTACGTCAATTAAATTATATCACATATCCTTTTTCTGCGCAAACAAAAAGACTGCAGCAAGGTCAAGGAGCGCAGTCTTTTTGTGAAAGGATCGTCTGCCTGCATGATTATGAGATATGTTCAAGGTTTGATGAAAGGCAGACTCAAATGAAGTTCAAGAATATCTCTCCCGAACCGCCACGTTTATATTTTAACACAAAAGTTTTTTCTGCGCAAGCAAAAAGCGCCGTGCGATAAACACGACGCTTTCAGAAACTCTTTCTTCACCTGGAAGACGAGCTCACGGCCAAAGCCGCCCGGCACAGCCGGTGGGATCCGTCCGGATCCTTTATTGTTTTGAATAAATTAAAACAAGAGAAGAGAAGAAAAGGAATTCTGAGCTACTCAAAAACTAAACATGTGCAGAACAAAAGCCGCTTTTCTTCCCGAAAACAGACAGACACACTCAATTTTACTTAAAGAACGCTTAAATCGAGCTTGTCTATGAGATATTATACCATAATCAAAATTGAATTTCAACGCCTTCTTTTTATAAAAAAATGTCGGAAAAATGTCGGAAACGGTTTTTTAAAGGCTTGAATTGCAGTGAATGCGTGGTTTCTAAAAGATAAAACAGCAAACTTATCTGATCCAATTCGATCCTACACGGGCGATAAAACCACGCATTCTTGATGTTTGCGTGGTTTTCACTCTTTATGGGATAATATAGAAGTTAAAAGAAATCAAGTTTGATTAAGTTATTTGTCGGAAAAAACGTCGGAATTGATGTCGGAACGCAAATCATGCAGGTATGTTTCCGACATTTGTGTCGTGAAGATCAAAAGCAAAAAGCGCCTCTGATAATTTCAAAGGTGCTTTTCACGGTTATGGAGGGTTATAAAGTTATGTCAAACAAATAGGTAATATCATTAATTATTTTTTCCACATTTCAGAGAATGTCTGCTTTCCGACTATTCCGTCAACTTCAAGCTTATGAACGGATTGATATTCCATCACAGCACTTTCGGTACATTCACCGAAGTCTCCGTCATCTGAACATGGACCGCACGAATACCCGTCTGAATAGAGGAGACGCTGAAGCGCTTTGACGTCGTTTCCCTTGTCGCCTTTCCGCAGCGTGCGGATCTGAACGGAGAATGTATTCTCCTTATCCTCTTGTTCAGACTCTTCTTCGTCAGTGAAGTACTCGGACATGTCGATGATCCAGTCTAATGAGCTGTTGTAATAGTCGTATTCGTAGATGTC
Organism: Clostridia bacterium; assembly: GCA_017382015.1. Classification (GTDB taxonomy): domain Bacteria; phylum Bacillota; class Clostridia; order Oscillospirales; family Acutalibacteraceae; genus UBA8612. The sequence continues at coordinate 22,022 of JAFOBC010000313.1, read as the reverse complement.
GGAAACTGACGTGTCGTACCATATGCCGCTCGAATTTCCCTGAACGTTGCCTTCAACGAGCTTGATCGAATGTCCTGTGTTCTCAATTACGACTCCGACATGATCAGCTCCGTCGCCTCTGTTGCCGTTGAGCTCAAAGAAGACGATATCGCCGATCTCTGCAGTCTTGAATTCTCTGTTTTTTCTTTGCTTTGCAAATTCCGTATTCATGAACCCCGAACAGCTGAAGTTCATCGGAACGTCTGTGATTCCAGAGATATCATGTTCGAGATAATAGACCTGCATCAGACACCAGTCTGTTCTGATCTGATAACGCCTGAAGAGATCTTCGCCGGACTTGCCGACTCTTTTCTTTGCTTCTTCAACGAATTTTCTTCGATTCATCATAATTAATCCCCCTTAATCAAGATTTAAAAGTACAACTTTATCCCCCAGATATACTTTATCAATCCGCTCGTCGCCGTGATAAAGAACGCTGACCTGCTCGTCGCCGACATAAAGATCATGCACCGGCTCCGGTGGCGTCGGGTCGTATTCGGTAACATTGTTCGGATAAGCCGCTAACAATGCATTATATGCAGACATTTCATTGTCATGGAAAACGAATATATCGATGAATGTGATGGTAGCCGTACCATCTGCGGATGCCGCCAACTGTCCTTGCATTTCAACTTCACTATGATTGCAGAACGCTGACTGATATGCCGGAGTGTAATCATTGCCATTTCCTAAGCCACTGAAAAAGATTCGTTCTGAACTTGTCGGATCTATATTGACTTTGTTGCTGCCTTCAGAATAGATCTGCTCGACGATATAATTCTGCTTTGCCGAGTTCATAAGATTGATCAGTACATCATCTCTGAAAATTGTCTGCTGCTGATAGTATCTGCATTTAACTGGAAGCTTAAGACCGAGAGCAATTCCGCCCCATCCATACTGATAAGAATACCATCGTGAAGTTGCAGTCGTGAAGTTACTATCTGCAAGACTTGCACTCATTGTCGTCGGATAAGTCGATCCGGCTGTGAATGTAGCGTAAACGTCATAAGTCAGCTTAAGGTATTTATCTGCCATTATCTCACCTCTTATTCTGCGTCAGAGATAATATACAGCGTGTTGGCGTCGTGACTTTCCATCTGATCATACTGAGCCTGTGAGCACTTCATGAGAGTCATGCCGCCGAACCTGTTCTGAAGAGCCTGGACTTGTATTGCAAGCTGCTGAAAGTCTCCGACTATGCTTTCCGCGTCAGTAATATCGTCTGACTTCAGCACCTGGAAGTCGACCGGTGTGCCGATCACATCAAGTGCTTTTGCCAAAATAATGCCGTCATGGTCACTGTTGAGCGTGTAGTCGATACCTGCAACAAGCTTAAGCCCGTTGACGAAGACATTGAGCGTGTCAAGCGCGTAATTGAATGAAGGTATGCCGATCTCAATCTCTGACTCGTCATCAGTTGCCGTCTCGTAGTGATGCGTGAGCTCATACATGACAGTTGTCGCCTTGACTGTATCCTGTACATTTCCGAACCAGTCGTTGAACGCTGCAGTGAACTGAGCAAACAGATTTGTCGTATCTATCTGATCTATAAGGCCGGTAACATATCCGCAGACATTAGTGTCAGGACGTTCGTCTGTGATATCTGCCTGAATGAGCTCAATGACACCGGCGTTGACCGCGATCTGAGCAAGTGAGAGCTCGTAAATACCGTCTGACACTCTTGTGAGCTCCGGCGGAACCGGAGACATTGCGACTTCCCCTTTCTTTACTGCAAGGGTGATACTGCGGCTTGCAGGATCAAGTCTGATAACTATGCGGTCAATTCTGTTGTATAACATATTCGCCGGTTCGAGGGTAAGTGATTCGTATGTAGTATTGTGTATGTACTTACATCTGACGAATCCCCAGCCCGGCGATACATTGACCGTCATTCCTGAAGAAGCAACGACCTGCATGCATGTTGCCGGTGTTGCAAAAACACCGTTGCTGATCAGACTCAGGAAGTAATTGCTGATGTCATCTGCATTATACTTTCTGTCGCCACCGACAGAATCAAAAAAACCGTATTTTATAGCCATTTTCCATTTCCCCCTTAATTAAAGCTGATCGGCTGCCATTCAGATAATGTCGGAACAATTCTGTAGCCGCTCGCGTCTTCAACCTCTGTGATCTCTGTTATCGTTGCATTACCGGTGATACCGTACTGATTTTTTATGCTGACTTTATCACCGAGATTATAGTCTTTTCTGTATTCATACGAGTTATAGTTCAAGATCTCACCGCTGTATTCGGCTGTAACCTTCAGCTCTTCCAGTTGAGCCTTGCCGTCGTTCGTGAGCTGCTCTTCGTATTCCTCGTCAGTAAGATCTTCCTTTGACGAATTTCGTGCATCAAGATATACCTGCCGGAAATAGAATCCACTCTTTCCCTGTTCTGCAACTTCAACGAACGTTCGGGTGGCTCCTTCACCTTCTCCCCCGACGATTGCTGCGTTCGCATATTCGGAAGTGTTTTTTTCATATTCTGTATTTCCGAGATTCTCAAATGTTGGACTGAATACGACGAAAGGATTGACGTGCTGGTCATAGCTTCGGTCTGTCCCTTTGTAGAGCTCGAACTGGAAGCCGGTACCGATCCACCTGAGCCGGTACCCATAGCCGACTTCCACGCATAAGCTTCCGAAAATCTGATTGAGTGATTTTCCCGTGTATTGATGAGCCGCACCGTCTTCCCACTCATGTGACTCTTCAAGGTTAAGCCAGGAAATATATTTCGTCTCGTCTGCCGGAATAAGGAACTGCTGCGTAAACAGATATCTGATAATATTTTCGGCATTCGCTGTCTCACCGGTGAATGAAGCGAACTGAACGATTCTCCAGTGAAGCATAACTTCAGCCGACCTGCCCGAAACCGTCAGATAGTCGCCGTTTTCCTCGTCGGTGTTGAGTTTCACACTTTCGACGTACATTGCAATATCTGATTCGCTTCTGGTAATGAACACATCACCGTCGGCGAACAGTTCAAGCCGCTCTTTCGATGCTCTGATATATACTTCAAATTCACCTGTGTCGGTGTGTCTCTCCACCCAGATGACGCTTGATGCATCGTCGATCACCGCAACTTCATCAAAGAATCCGCTCTCCCTCAGTTTCCAGATATAAAGGATCACGTTACACACCCCCGTAAAGAAGCGTAGCAGTGAAGCTGATATCGACGTCGCCTGTGTCACCGTCGTCAATCGTATACGTGAATCTGTTGAGTCCCGGAACTAAGCGCAGCCATGTTGAATTCTCTCCGACAGTATTGAGTATGTTGTAAGATGAACCGCCGCGTTCCATTCTGACCCCCATCTGTCCGGAATTCGTGTTAATTCGTATTCTGTCATGATTAACGAATGCTGTGTCAAGGAAAAAGAACTGCTCTGTCTGCATGTTCATGATCTTAAGTCCCTGAATTGCCGCATGAACATCAATATCGATAACGCATCCGCACTCTGCATCGCCGCTGTTTACAATCTCACATAAAGGATAGTCTGTAATTTCAGAGATCGGAATCGGTTCAGAGACTTCTATTGAGAACGGAAACTCAAATAATGCAAGACTTTTCGACAGTTCCGCACAGATCACTGCAAGATCTTCAAAATATGGTCTCGGACATATGATCGAGATCTGAACCTGCTCCCTTTTCGTGAACAGGTCTGACTCGATCGTCTCGACATATCCCTGTATCTTGACGTCTCTGTTTTCGTTTTTGAAAAAGATCGTGCAAGGCGTTTTTCTTGGAAATATGCGATAAAGCTTCTGTCTGTTGCTTTCAATGTCACCGTTCAGAACGAGCGTGATGACAATGTTGCGTTCTTCCACACTTGCAGAATTGAAGAACGTCCCGTCAATAATACCGGCTTTCGCCGTGTTTATGTTCGTTGCCGGTGGAGTAAGACCCTGTACGCCTGTGATGTAGTAATTATCGTAATCGTGAGATAACTCAAAGGTCTCCCCGTTTGTGTTTTTTATTTTCAAAGTGTACATGATCAAACCCCCTTCGATAAACTGATCAGATTCTTCGTCTGCCTGTAGATCTCATATCTGCTTAATGCCTTTGGAGATGTGTTATTCTGAACAAAGTTGTATGTTGTGCCGCTCGGACTGCTTACAGCTCCTGAAGGGTTGACTGCTCCCATGTTTGCAGACAGCATTGAAGCAATCTTTCTCAAACCTTCAGTATTTCTTTCAAGAGGAACGACAGCTTCCGCTCCGTTACCTTCAAGAAGACCGATCTGACCCTTCTTGAGAATACCGCCTCGTTCGAGCTCGGGAATGCTCGGAACTTCAAATGTGTTGATGATACCCTCGAACCACTTCTTTCCGAGGAATTCAAAGTCTCTTAAAGTCCCGAGAACTTCGTTGATCTTATTGAAAGGAATTGCTATAACTTTGTTAATTCCACGAATAATTGCATTGACAGTATCCTTGAAAGCACCCGTGATGCCTTCCTTGATTCCGTCAAATACCTTGCCGCCGGTCGAGAATACATCTTTGACACGCTGCCATGCACCGCTGAAGACGTCATGGAACCAGTCCGCGATATGAGCGAACGTGTTCTTGATTCCTTCCCAGGCGTCAGATGCTCCCTGTTTCAGAGCGTCCCACATTCCTGTGAAGTAGTCCTTTATAGGCTGGATTATAGTGTTATTAAACCATCCGGTCACGACGCTCCATACGGTCTTGATTCCGTTCCAGGCATCTGAAGCGCCTTTCTTTAAGCTGTCCCACAAGCCTGTGAAGTAATCACGAACCGGCTGAACGACAGATGCGTTGAACCATGCTGCAACAAGTGACCACACGGCCTTGATTCCGTCCCATGCTTTAGAGAAGATTTCGGCGAAGAACTTTGGAACAACACTGAAGATCTTGACTATATCGTTCCATAACTGAGAGTAATATTTAACGACATTATCCCATATTTTCCGAATGCCTTTCCACGCTTCATCGAAATCACCCGAAAGCACGGCCTTGACAACGCTGAAGATCGTCTTGATTGAATCCCAGATAAGTGAAAAGTACTTTGATGCATGATCCCATACTTTCTTGATGTCTTCCCACGCGGCCTTGAAATACTCTGAAAGCCACTGGATGACCGGCATTGCCGCCGCTTTGATTTTCTCCCAGAGCCCGATCCAGAAATTACGGAACTTTTCGCTCTTGTTCCATAGCACAACAAATGCAGCCACGAGTCCGGCGATTGCTGCAACGACTAATCCTATCGGGTTAGCAAGTAACGCAGTGTTAAGAAGCCATGTTTTGGCCGCCGCAAGTGCTTCAGCTGCACTCATGCCGGCAAGCGCTGTCGTGATAGCCGTGATCAGACCTGCAACCTTCCAAGTTGCGAACGCAACGCCGATTGCGATAATTCCGGCCTCGATCTCAGGAAGGTGTTTTGTCATCCAGTCGATTCCAGCTTCAACCTTCGGCGCGTATTCGTCGATAAGATCAGTTATCTTCTCAATTGCGGCCTCGATCTGCGGTGAATACTTCTTCAGAAGTCCGTCGGCAAGCTCTGCAGCTGTTGTCTTCATGTTCTGAACTGCAAGAGCCGCTTTGTCGAAGCCGCTCTGAGTCTCTTCATACGTTGCCGAAACCGTTCCTTCACTGCCTTTTACGATATCGAGAAATTCCGAGTATTCAAAACGACCGCTGTGAATTGCATCTGCAAGTTCCGTTCCGGCCTTGGATCCGAAGACATCAATCGCTTTCTGAGTTGCTTCAAGAATATTCGGTGAATCCTTGATGTCCTGAATCGTTCTCTGAAACTCGATTCTGCTGTTCTTGCCTTCGTCGCTCCACGACTTGACGGCTGTCTTAAGTCCTCCCAGTGCCATTTCTGCATTGACGCCGCTCTTTTCAAACTGAGCGAATAAAGCAATGCTCTCCTTGGTATTCAGACCAGCCGCTCTCGTTTGTGATCCGTACTTTGTCAGACTTTCAGCAAGTTTTTCGGCGGATATACCAGACGCCTGAGCCGCAACTGCTATCTCGTCAAGTACTTCAGAATAATCAGAACTGTCAATTCCGGCGTTGTTCATCGCCTTAGATACCGTCTGAACCGCTTTCGTTGCATCCATTCCGGTAATTTCAGCGAATTTCATGAACTGTTCAGTCGTGTTCTCCAGTTCTTCGCCGGTATAGCCGAAGCGTGTATTGACTTCACCGACTGCAGATCCGATTGCAGAGAAGTCACCTTTCACTTTTCGTGAAACGTTCGTCATGCTCTTGGCAAGTTCGTCAGCTGCTTCTCCTGTCGCTCCGGTTGCCTTTACTACGGCATCACGGCCTGCGTCAAATTCGAGATAAGCGTCTTTGACAGCTCCTGCAAGTTCGCCGATCTTATTGATTGCTGCAGTGATCAGATTGCTTGCAAGGTTCCCGAGCATGACCCCGAAAGAATCAAGGCTCTTGCTCCCTTCATCGAAGCTGTCACCCATGTCTTCAGTTGCTTTCCCGGCTTCATCTTCCTCTTTTTCGAGCTGATCAAGTGCTGTCTCGAACTTTCCGACCTGAGATTCGGCATTTTTGACAGCTGTGTCCTGATTCAGGATCTTCAGTGCAAGATCTTCAGCTGCTTTCGCATTCCGCTCCTGCACTTTTTCTGCGTCATCAAGCTGTTTCGCGTACTTTTTCGCCTCGTCAGAGTTCTCACCGTAAAGCTTGACTGCTTCATTGTATTTCTCGTTGAGCTCGTCAATGATCTTCTGACCGTTCTGTTCGGCCTGCTGCACTCTTGTCAGTTGTTCTTTTAAGAGTTCAAGCTTCTGCTTTTCAGCTTCAACGACTGCCTGCTGTTGCTTTATCTTTGCCGATAATCCGTCAGCGCTCTTGCTCCAGTCGTCCATTCCAGCTGTTGCGTTCTTGAATTCAGCGTTCGCATACTTTATCTGCTTGTTCGCTTCTTCAATACCTTTTTTGAGATCAGATACGTCAATGCGGAATTTCGCGGTGAAGTTTTCGTCCTTCGCCATATCTCCTCACCTCTTCTTAATACCAGTCGTCCTTTGTCGCTTTCCTTCTTATCACTTTTTCTCCGCTTTTCGTCGTGAATTCACGTTCCCCGTTCCTGGTTCCGCTCCGCTTGTTCTTGCTGATCTGTCGGGCAAAGATAAGAATAACGTCGTGAAACCGCTCCCGGCGGACAGAAAAAGGAGATAAAGCCGGAAATCTGTCACAAAGGTTCACATTCATGTCGTATAGTGTTCCGTAAATATCTATATTATCGGGCGATTGCTCGCCCTCCATCAGTTTCCCTGCTTACTAAGTGCACTGAGTTCGCTGATTGCGTAGTTGTATAGTCCTTTGAATATTTCAACAATATTTGACATCTTTGCAGTTCTGAGTTCTTCGTCGGTCACTCCGTCAAAGAGATCCTTCAGAAATGGTTTTAGCTGCTTCGATGATCTGATTATCATTGCTGCGAGTGAAGCTTTGTTATCCATATTGTCGACATCAAGCACGTTCAGAATATCTTCAACGACACCGAACTGGCAGTCTATAGTGTCAGCTCTGTAGATTTTCGCGTTCCCGTTGCTGTCAATAACTTTAAGTTTTAATTCCATAATTTTATACCCTCTTATCTAAAACAAGCCTGCAGATCATCACTGCCTGCAGGCTGTTTCGTTCACTTTTTCTGCTTTTTTTCTCTCTTCGGTCTGCTTTCTTCCTGTTTAACAGGATCCGGATCAGCAAAGAATTCAATGACCGGCCTTCCGACTTTGTTCTCAGAGCTTGCGAGCTCCTTGATACGTTCATCGGAAGGATTATGTCCTTTTCTCGGATAAATCATGCCGATTTCATAAATATATTTGTCGTCCTGGAGATCAGCAAACTGTTCAACAGCTCGATACACAGTTCATCACGCTCCGGCTGTAACCGTAACAGCGCATGAAGCTGAGTAATTGCCGCTTGTTGCTGTGATAACAGCTGTTCCGACAGCAACCGCTGTGATAACACCGCCGGCAACTGTAGCAACTGCAGGATTCGATGAGCTCCATGTTACATGCTGACCGCTCGGTGTTGTTGTTGCTGTGATAGTTGCTGTTTCGTCCTTGACGATAGATTCACTGCTTGATGAGAGTGAAATTGCTGTTGTTGTTGCCTTGGCAAGGCTCGCAACGTTGTCCGGTGTGATAACCTGACTGAAGAAGCCGCTCACGTCTGCAAGACCATCGCGTTCATCAATGACAACTGCTTTCGCTCTGCCCTTGATGTTTCCAGCCTCGAAGCTGTAGAGTGTCTTGTTGCCGGTATATACAACAGACTGGTTGTTTGTGTCAACAGAATCAGACTCTGTTGAGCTTGTTTCATCAGGGATGTTCGAGAACGCGCCTTTCAATCTCCATACATACCTATGGGTACCGTCAGTGAGTTTGAGTCTATAACCGAGCGCATAATACTTTTCTGTGCCTTCGTCGTCTACATAAGCGCCTGTTGCAGGATCAATCGATTTTCCTGTGATCACTTTGAGCTGTCCGAGCTCAAGAGCCGGAACGGTAAGCGTGATCTCGTCTGATCCTTCTGTTCTGATAACGATAGCACCTACATTGTCGTAATAGTGAGTCTCGCTTGAATTTTCGGTCGTTTTCGATACTTCAGCGACCGGTGCAAGCGAAACAACAGTGCCGACTGTGTAGCCGGTGTTGTCGTCTTTCGTAACTTCAGCAACAACAACGTTGTCACATCCGCGGAATTCAACTACTTTCATTTGTTTTCCTCCTTAAGTATAGTTTTCTACGCCGTAAACCTCGAAGAATGAGCCGGTATGTGTCGAAACGTCGACACTGATATCATGCGGCTTTCCCTGAGGGATCCAGCGGTTAGATTTCAATAACTGCCTTGCGGCTTCTGTCTTTTCTTCAACGAGTTTTGGATCCGTTGAATAAAAATACACCCAGAACCCCCAAACTGCCCGGTTAGCGTCATTATCATAGAATGCCGCTTCAGGCGTCTCGAAATTCCAGAACGTGAAGAAGCTGTCCGGGTAATCCTCGGCTGTATCCAGTGATCCTTGTAAAAATACCGGATATCCGAACGTTTCAAGCTTTTCTATAAGTTCAGCTTTCATCTGATCACCTCTCTGACAATACTGAAAAATGCTTCTTCCTGTATTTTTTGTATTTCTTTTTTGACTTTCGTTCCGTAAACTGCGTTATAAAGCTTACGATCCGGCTCAACATGCGGCTGTCCGTGGACTTTCGTTCCGTACATGAGAAATATTGAAGGTAAGCCACCGTTACTGATATCAAAGCCGACGTCAATTGAAGCGTTCGTTCCGCTCCATTCAGGACGGCTCTCTCCTTCAAGTGATTTCTCTGTTCGTCCCGATTTTCTATGCGGTGCAATAGCTTTTTCAAGTTCTTCGTCGGTGTATCTCGCCGATTCTGTCAGTGCCTTGTCAACAGCTGTCTTAAGCAAGTTTCCGCCGGCTTTTTCAAGCTGTTTTTTCAGATGATCATACATCGGAAAATCAAGTGAAAGCTTGTTTTTCGCCATTTAAACACCGCCCTTTGCTCGTTGGACTCTGAACTGCACGAACCTATGCTGCATATCAATGTCTTCCGGCTCTGATATGATGTCATAGATCCGACCGTCTTCAAGCTTCAGACGTGCTCCGCTCGTGATATCCGGTCTGTACCAGGTCGTCACTGTTGCCGTGTCAAGAATTGAGATCACGCCGTTCACGTTCGTCTCAGTTCCGCCGCGTGACTTCCAGTTCACGAAGATCTTCTCCCCGGTCTCTGAATATGTCTTTGTTCTCACGCCGTTATAGCTTGAGATCGTCGGTGCGGAGAACAGTTCGACCGCTGTTCTGAGTTCATATGTCTCTCTTGGTGTGTACATGCGCCATCACCTCGACTTAAGCACTAACTGAGATACTCTGTCATAGAAGTACGGACTCAGCTTCGCGGCTCCGGCCTGATTGTTCCAGAGATCGTTGACTCCACGAGCAACCACACCGGCAGATGCCGCAATTACTGAAGCATTGCAACCGGCACTTGACATATAGTCCGTGACTTCATCGATGTATACTTTGAGAGTATCGTCGAATGCAGTTCCCGTGATCCCGAGTGCGTTCTTCACGCTCGTCAGCATTGTTACATCTGCCATGTGATCACCTCTTTTCTATCAGAAGCCGACTTTCGCAATTGCGACAGCGTTGCCTCCTGAAAGAGTTGCTGAATAGAGTGTCTTGCCGTCTGCAGTAACTGCTGTTCCGCTTGTTGTAACTTTTGTACCTGCAATGTAGAAGCCGTCGTATTCATAGTCAGCTATGAAGTATACAACTGCTGATGTACCGCTTGCAAAGTTGAACTTGCGAACTGGTTCGTTAGCGATGTAATTGCCGCTTGCTGAAGCAACTGTGAATTCGCCTACTGCTGAAGATTCAGCTGCTGAAATTGAAGTGCCTGCAAGCTTGATCATTGTGCCGTAAACTGTGAGAAGGTCTGTTCTTACGATCGGCACGATTCTTTCATTATTAATCATGATGTTTTCCTCCCTGTCCTTCGATATTAGGTTCCGTCATATGTACCGGTTACGCCGAGAATTGTCACGCCGTCCTTAATGTTGCCGGCTGTGATATTATCATCGATTGCAGCTGTAACTGCTGCAACTGTAACCTTGCGGAGCGTTTTTCCGCTCGTTGCTGTGATCTCCTGCTCTGATGTTGTCGGTGTTACGTCAATATCTTCGTAATCCGGTACAAGAGCAGATGCGACTGCTGCAATGTTGGCGATTGCCTCGGCGTTGGTTGTTGCGCTTGTAGCACCGCCGAGAACACCGGAGATTGCGTTGAGAACACCGACAATTGTCGATGTCTCCGCAACGTCCGAAGGATCGCCGCCGATTGCTTCGAAAAGTGCCTTTAAGCTTTCGACGTTCATGCGATCACCTCATTATGCCTTCTTAATGAGCCAGATTCCGTTCGGGTTCAAAACTTTACCGTCAACGACAACAAGTGCTTTTGTAACCCATTCGTTTGTTTCTTCGTCAAAGTATCTTCTCATTGTGAAGCCGTAATTTTCGTTTAAAGCGTACTCCTGTGGCTGCCAGTACACGCCGATAACGTCGTTTGAGCTTGCAGTGTCGAAGTCTGTGAGAATATCAGGTTCAACAAGGCTGATGTTACGACCGAAGAAACGTCCGTTCGGGTTCTGAGCATCGCCGTCATTAACTTCAAGGCCGGTGCTCTGTCTGAAGATCGGGTTGTTGTTGCCGTCAGCCATTGTCTCTAAATAGCTGTCAACCGTAGAGTTTGCAAAGATAAATTCTCCGTCTCTGTAGCCGAGAGGAAGCTTTGAGAAGAACTTCTTTCTCCATGCTGTCCAATTGCTCATGTCAGCTGCAGCCATTGTGATTGCATTGCCTGTTGCTGCAACTCTTGGATCGTTTAAAATACCTAAAGGCTGACCGTCGCCTGAACCGTTGAGGATAACGAAATCCATAGCCTTGAGATATGCGATCGCAATTACCTTTGTGATCTCTTCCTCGAATGCTTCGATTGTGAGAATCTGTGAAAGGAAGCTCTGAGCGATTCTGATTTCTGCAGTATGATATCCGAAGGATACCTTGCCGAGAGAACCAATGTTCTGTCTTGGTGAAGTTGTTCCTTCGCTGATCCACTTGAAGTTTGCCTGGAGTGAACCGATCGGGAATTCAACGCCGCCCTGAATGCTCATCTTGCGAACCTTGTTGTAAAGATTGCCGTAACGAACACGAACTGTGTTGATGATCTGACGCATTATTGTCAGCGGGATTGCTGCACCTGTGTCAGCTGTTGTCGCTGGAACGTTAGCACGCTGTTCAACCGGAAGGCTTGCTCTGTATTCGTCAATTTTCTTGACAAGATCTGAAGGGATAGCAACACCGCGCTGAACATAGTCCTTGAATGCTGCTCTGTATTCCTCGGAAGCAAGAGGATTTTCGTTTGTCTTCTTGCCTTCTGCAGAATCAGGATTAGCAATACCGAAAGCGCCTCTGATATCGCCGTTCACTGGAACTGCACCTGCAGGAACTGAAAGAGGCTGAGCCGCTCTCTTTTCTTCATCTTCCTTGGCGTCGAGAGCAGTGATCTCGTCGTTAATGTCCTTGATTTCTTCGTTAAGCTCCTTGAGCTGTTCGCCGATAGATCTGATCTCTGCTGCATCTTCAGAAGCCATTGCTCTTGATGCAAGATCATTCTTCTTGCTCATGAGTCTTTCAAGTCTCTTCTTAAGAATATTTCTCATTTTTACTTTCCTCCTAAAATCTGTATTTTGAGCTTTAAAAGCTCAAGTTCTTTAAGGTTCTTATTTTTCTTACTATCACTTTCCAGTGATCTTGCACTCAGCTGCTTCGCACTCTCCAGTGCGGCCTTAGCACTCTCCAGTGCCTCTCCCCCTCGTGCATTTATCGAAGTTGCAGCATATGCAGGGAATGTCACTGCAGATACTTCAACGACGGAACTGATTGCCTTGATCCTTCGCGTCGGATGATCGGTCTCAATGTTCTCCCACTCTTCATCATCAACGCTGAACATGAAGCTCATGCCGGTAATGTCTCCGCGTGATACTGCAGAGTAAAGAGCGCGAGCGTCAGCGTTGTTCTCAGTATCGAGATCAACGTCGATTTCCATGCCGGCTGAATCAACTCTCAGCTGCATAGTTGAATTCCCGTTGTTATTTCTTGATCGTGCAAGAGGGATCTTTGACAGATCATGATTGACCAGGAAGCGAACGTCTCTCAGATCGGCGCCGTTCAGAGCACCTTCCTCGATGATCTCGTCGAACAGTCCAGCAATATCAGTTCTGGAATTGTAGACGATCGGCCTTCCCGTGATCCTGCTTCCCCGTTCACCTTGTTCAGCGCGAACCTCGAAGCTGTAAGATCTTCTTTCAAGTTCTTTATTTTTCAAGTTTTTCACTTCCTTATTTTGTTATTTGGTTATTCACAGTTTATTAATGTTTGTACCCGACCAAAATCAAATTTTGTTTAGTTAATCTTGATTCCTAAATTGTAGTCTGTGAATTTAATATCAAAATATTCTTTTGCTATATTTGGATATTGCTTTTCAAAATCAACTAACGCCCTCATTGATGAGCAAACCGTTTTATATAGTTTTTGATCAGCTTCGCAAAACTCTCGAAAACTTTTCTTTTTAAAGAATGAAGGTTGATTACACCATCTTGCTACTGCGGTATATAAACATCTAAATTCAGAATCCATCCATGGTGTTTCATTCTTATTTTGAAACCTCATAATATATGGCAAACAATTATATCTCATAAGTAATTCTATTCGTTTCCACATATTGATAATATCCTGAACATCTGTACTCTCAAATCCTACCAAAACATAAAACCTAATATTAAATGAATTTGTATATCTTCGTATCATTTGTAGTTTACGCTCTATAAGATCATAGTCTGCAATGTTATCAAAGGCAAAAGTAAAGTCACCGTCATATTTGGCAGAAAATAATAATTCGCATTTTTCATCAGTAAGAAGTCTTTCATCCATTCCTTGTTTGTACATAAAAGGCTTTCCGGTATCTATTAACATTTGAATTATCTCTTTCCATTTCGGACTGCCTAAGATATTATCATCCAGTAAACAGATTTTCTTTCGTGAAGGATCATAAAATTCAGCTAAAGAACTATGACAGAACACTTTATCATATTTTTTATTTACACAAAAAGGGCATTTCCTAAAACAACCTCTTGTTGTAAATCCTATACTATAATCTGTATATCCTTTAAATTGAACCATAAAAGATTTTTCGTTGAATGGTTTGTTGGTATCTTGTGCTTCTTTCTTCGCAGCATCAACTTTATCAGCTATCCATTTATCATAAAGATGGTAATCAGGCATATGATGTTCGATTTCTTCGGGAAGGTTAGGTGCATGGTCAAAGAAAAATCCAGTACCACCAACATGAATATTATCAGGAAGATCAACTTCACCTGAATCCATATTTACAGCATCAGTTATCCATTTTGGTACTGGGGTATCAGTAAACACTTTGCTTATAAATACTTCATCAAATTCTGATAAGTCATCATAATCAAGTTTTAACTGAACTTCAGCACCTTTTTCTTTATAATAAGCCGATATTTTTTCACATACTAAATTAGGAAATCTATGTTTTTGCCTACCTATTAAATCTGCATCAATAATAGCGATAGTAATATTTTCACATCCTTTCACCTATCAAATTAAATTTTGGTACGGTTTGCGTGGTTCAGTTTGGTTCACTGTGGTTCATCGTGGTTCAAACTTCTGTCGAACCAAATAAATTTTTGGTACGGTTGTTATTCAGCTCTTAAAGCTTCTTCAATGTCTGCTATGTCAACAGCTGTCAGCTTCGGATAGCTTCTTGCGATTTCCTCGAAAGTTTCTCCTTCAGCCATTCTTCTTCTGAATACTGACACCATGAGTTTCAACTTTGCATTACTCATTCTTCGTCACCTCCGAAAAGTAACTCAGCAAGGACATCTTCAATCTCTGCTGTTCTGTCCTCCGTTGCCCAAAGTTCCTTTACATACTCATATACGTCTTTCTTGATCTTTGCATATTCGTATTCATAGTATGTTTCAGAGTCACCGTTATCCGTTTCTCTCTGCTTTTCTGCAAAATTCCTATACAGATATACATATGTTGCAGATGATGTATCATCAATTGCAGGAAGTATCTCTGTACTTGTGCCTTTTTTCCACATCATTAAGCCCTCCCTTTGCTATCTTCGGATATAATCTTTTTCAACTTTTCAAAATTAACATATGGGTCAATATACTTCTGAACGAACAAATATGAATCTGTATGTTTTATCCATCCGTAATAAGCAAGCATCCTTCGAGCATCTTCTACTGTTATAGTCTCTTTCTTACTGAGTTTATATGCTAATTTCATAGCCTTACGTGCTATAGATCTTCTCATAGTAGTGTGATCTCGGTAAAATCTAAAGCCCATAAAATCAAGAAACCGTCCTTTATGCTCTTTGGTGTCGAATCTAAATATCTGCCAATTGTCTTTAAACCACACATGAAGCCGTTCCTGTAGAAATTCAAGCATCAGGTCTTTATCTTTACGAAGTTCTTTCTTGTTAGAGCCGAATATAACCATATCGTCCATATAACGCATATAGTATTTAACTCCAAGATTTTCTTTTACGTAGTGATCGAAATCCTGTAAGTAGAAATTGGCAAACCATTGTGAAGTGTAGAATCCTAATGGTAAACCACTGTCTGTAGTACGGATTATTTTAATAAGCAAGTCCATGAATTTATCGTCTTTAATGATACTTTGCAGCTTATCAATAAGAACATCCTGATCTATATTTTCAAAGAATTTTCTTATATCGAATTTACCACAATACTTGATATGTCTGCCACCTTCTTCTATCCATTTCTTCATTCTTGCTGCACCGTTGTGACAGCCACGTTCAGGAATGGAAGCGTATGAGTGTTCATACATACCTTTCATAAAGATTGGTTTAAGTATCAGCATAACAGCGTGTTGCGTAATATGTTCCCCTATAGTCGGAACAATTATTGTTCTTTTCTTTTGAGTGATACCGTCATTAATTATCATCGGTGTGTGCTGTGCCGGTGTATAGTTTTCTATCATTTCACGTATCTTAGGAATTTCAGCTTCGATATTGTAGTTGATTTCTCTAAGCATAGCTTGACGTTTTCCTCTGACAGCACCATGCGATGCGTTATACACAGCTTCTCTGATGTTTTCGTCAGATATTAATTCTTCCCATAAGTATTTATAAGATTTCATTCTCTCTTATCCTTTCTTGACCGCTTTCATATTTATTTCTATAGAGTAGGTGCATACGCACCCACCCAAGAAATAGAAATAATAATTACTAACAGTTGTATGTCGAAAGCAAATTTCACCAAGGGGTGAGGATTTAACGAAGCGTATATTTTATATAAGCTTTTTGTTAAGGATTAGTTAGCGAGCCCTCAATATTCCAATTCGTATTCGCAGCCTCATTGTTCAGATTGACATAGAAACCACAATTAGCGTCATTGTCGGAGTTACCACCTAAAAGGGCTTTGCTTCGATAAACCCTGTATATATTATTATATTTGTTCTGTTCAATTTAATTTTTGTTGCTACGTAATTTAGGGTTTTATTGGAGACAACTACGTTTTCTCCAAACCTCTTTCCTTAGCCGCCCTACGGTCGGCAAGAGAGCGAGCCCCCAATACTCCAATGCGTAAGCGCAGCCCCAAGGCCCAGACTGACACAGAAACCACAATAAGCGTCATCGCCGGATGCACCCCCCAAAAGGGCATAATTCGATTGACTGTTGTTTGCATAGTAATAGTCACAGTAGTATGTCGCATCAGTGCCCGCAGTTTCAATGATTTTATAACCCATCGTATTGTCTGCTTGCATCTTCTTAACATATCCAGCTGTACCATAAGTTGAGCCGTAATTAAGATAACCGCTTCCTGTTGTATTATATCCGACAGCAGTACTACCGTCAGCAACACCATAAGTCATCTTAACTTTGAGAGTACCACTATCATTAATAAGACCAGCAACTGCATGCCATCGGCAACCCCAAAGGTTTTCCATACCAAGGGCTTTAACAGCTGTACTTGTTCCTGATATATCACCATAGAACAAACCTTTTGCATTGTGTGCACCTGTAACATACGCTCTCATATCAGTTTCCGAACCACTTGAAAATCCCTGACCGAATGTTCTCTGTACATCAAGAGATTTACCCATAAGATAGAGTAAATCATATACTAAGCACATGTCTGCCCATGTTTCTGTATACCACATATTCTTTCCGGTTGGGTTATTAGCTGTTGCAGCTGTAACTTCCTGTGCTCTTGTATAATTTGGAGCATATGTGCTATTGAGAGTTACTCCTGAGAGTGAACGCATCTTACTGCTATGAATAGTACCATTGTATGCCGGTAAATAGAAGTGATCCACTTCCTTATCTTCGGCATTTATATTACTCCAACATTTGTAAGTTCCATCTACATTTACAGGAGCAATCGAAACAGTTCTTGCGCCGTTACCATCATTTACACGTTTAACCCAAATCTTAGGGAATTCAAGCATAACATTTCCCGTTGAGTTGGAACTATCTATAGTCGAGGCTGTACCGTCTGTTTTCTTACTGTAATCATTTGGATTAAGGTAGTAATCTACAGTACCATCGAATTTAAGTACGCATGGACGTGGTAAAAACCAAGCATTAGCCCACGAACCATAACTAAATGAGCTTGCACTCATTTTAGCTGGCGTTAATCCTGTAGCATCATCAAGATATGTTACAGCATCTTCCGGATCACTTTCATTTGGATTAACATGGTAAGTGTAAACTTTTACAGCCTTTTTCTGTAACTCAGAAACCATCCGTGTCAAATCATAGTTTGGTAGGGCGTATGTCTGATATGATGGATCTTGATCGTAAACACTTTTTGCACAAAGCATTATACGAATAGTTACATCTGTAGTTAATGCTGTAGCGGAATTATTAGGATAAACGTTAATGATAAGCGTATCAGAGATAGATGTGAATGTTGCTGAAGTTTCACCAGTGCTTGTGATACGTTTATTGCTTACTAAAACTGTACCAGTAGTATCTGTATCAAAAACAGAAAACCAGAAATTCGGAGCATTAGTTATAGAATCAGCATATACGCTTATTACATATTCTGTGTTTGGTAATACCTTGGTGTTTCCTATATAATAGGCTGTCCATGACTGTGATGTTGCGCTAAGTTTTACTGCTCCATTATCAAGATTGGTTGCAATTAATCCCGTTTTTACTTGAGTCGGAGCTTGTGCGTTTGCAAAATTCTTCACGCCCGTATTAATGGCGTACAAAATATTTGTTTGGTTCGTACTGATCTGACCGACCTTGGTGCTGTTGATGCCTGATGCAAGTGCTGCGGCCTCTGCCTCGGAAAATCTAACTAACGAACTTGAAAGCTTATGCTCTGAATCAATTGCATTCTGCTTTGCGTTCCATGTGTTCTTTTCTGTTGATGTGACGAACTTGTTTGTTTTGTTGGTGTCGTCAACGAGATCTGAACTCAGCTTGTGATCTGCATCGATTGCATTCTGCTTTGCGTTCCATGTGTTCTTTTCTGTTGATGTGACGAACTTGTTTGTTTTGTTGGTGTCGTCCACAAGATCAGAACTGAGCTTGTGAGAACTGTCAATCAGATTCTGCTTGCCACTCCATTCAAGCTTTTCTGCAGAAGTGACGAACTTGTTGTCCTGACCCGTGTCGTCAACAAGATCTGATGCAAGTTCAGCGCCTTCCTTGATCTCGCTCTGGAGTCCGAGAGAAGAAGAAGATTTATCGCCGGAAAGTGTGGTTCCGTTAATCTTCGGAAGGTTCGAAAGCTCATTGTAGTTATCCGTTCCGGATCCGCCGCCACCGGCGAGCTGTTTCGCAATTGCGATATCAAGAATGTTCATGACTTAATCACCTCCGAACTTCTGCCACTCTTCGCCGTCCCAGTAGAAAACGAGGCCGGTGTCGAGCTCGACGAGCATCACGTTTCTATCTCCCGGAGTATCAGTGAGTGTCGGCTTTGTATCGCTTGACAGACACTTGTAATCTCCGCTATTTCCATTAAGTGTAACCATTCTTATACCTCCTCGTCTGTCACTGTCTTGGATTCATCAACAACATCGACCTTCACATTCTGCGGAGTCTGATATTGCGCCGCATTTTCCGCGTCGATCCAGTTAAGACTCATATATCTCTTTCCTTCGAGCTCCGGCAATGGCCGCAAGCCGAGAGCAATTCTCTTTTCGTTCTCATAGAGAGCGCCAGTCGGACTCAGAATGTTGATCATTTCGAGAGTCTGACTCACGGTCATGAATATCAGTTCCTTAGGCAGGAATCGGATCTCATTGCCCAGGCTTTTTTCACGATCGCTGAAAAGTTTTTTCGTGAAGGCCTGCGAAAAGCCGATTATCAAAGGTTCGAGCGTTTTCTGATAGAATGCCTCGAACTGCTCCTTGTTGTAGTCTCCAGTGAGAATGCAAAGAGGAACGCCCCAGTTTCGCAGTATCTTTGAATCTACGAATTCCAGCGTCGGCTTGTCAACAAGATTTGTCTTGCGCTCCAATGGCGTGAAGTCTGCCTTCAAGTCCATTGGAAGGAAGCCGGACTCGTTGTTCATCAGCTTCTTTTCGAGTTCTTTCAGGTTCTTATCCATGCTACCATCGTCAATCAAAGTATTGTACTTGACAACGCCGTTGACAGCGTAAGAAGCTTTCATGGCTTTCGCTACACCCTGCAACAGATCATGATTCAGGGATAGTGTCTCAAGAATTGCCTTGTGGTTCGGCTGTCCGAGCATGTCGCCGCCCATGTATTCATTGACGCTGTAGTTGAAGCGAAGATGAATGACATCTGAATACCTGATTGTTGTGTCATATCCGTTCAGAAAGTAGAAATGAACGAATAAGGCTCCGCTTTCATCCTCGATGAAATCTACCTGTGAAGGCTTGATTGGATATAACGCTGTGTAATACCGGCGTTCAGCTCCTGTTTTGTCGTCGATCCATGTGTAGTATGTCGGAACGACGAATGCATTATAATTCAGAAGAAGCAGCCATGTCATCTTCTCGATGAATTCGCTTGTTGTCATAAGTGGATTCGGTTCATCAAGAATTTTCTGAATCGAGCTCTTCGGCACTGGTGACGGATCAGCTCCACTTACTCTGACGTGCGTCGGATTAAGCTTCTTGATCTCATCGACGATGCACTTCAAGGCCTGCTGCACAACGTCGGAAGCATATATGTCAGTTCCGAACTGTGTATACCAGGGAGTGAAACCATCAAGCGTCAGCGCCTGTTTGTTGTTTTTCGGTGCTTTCCGAA
Source organism: Clostridia bacterium (assembly GCA_017382015.1). Taxonomy (GTDB): domain Bacteria; phylum Bacillota; class Clostridia; order Oscillospirales; family Acutalibacteraceae; genus UBA8612. The sequence goes on along the minus strand of JAFOBC010000313.1, from coordinate 2,114 downwards.
AAAGGTTATCCCACCATTTCAATTTCTCATCTCCTTATCGTAGCATCTGCATATATTCACTTCGATATCGCCTGAATATTTCATAAGCGATGATGAATGTAACAGCACCGTCTATTCTTTTCGCCGGCTGTCCCTTGATCTTGACCGCCTGACAGTTCCCGGCATTATCAACTTCGACCGCCGCGTTTCCGAGGCACCATTTGTCGATTTCGTTATTGTTATAATTAATCAGCTGAGCCTTGAAGTCAGCTTCGACAAGCTTCATCGCATTGCTCAGGACTTGCTTGCTCTGATATACGAGCTCGCATTCGAATCCGTATTCATCCATACGCTTTAAGAAATCCTTTGAAAACTTAACATCATAACCGCATTTGAAAAGCCTGAGTCCGTACTGCTTGTAAAGCATGTAATACCAGTCGGCAACCTGACTGAGATCAATGTCGTTTCCCTCACAGATAGTCAGAATTCCGGCTTTCGCCCATTCTTTATACTTTGCGCCGGCCTCACGGTCGTCAGCACTGGTCAGCTTCGACTCTGGAATCCAGTAATGCTGGATGATGTACTTGAGTTTGTCTCCTGCTCTCATCACAAGTGCTCTTGCGGAAGTCATGTCCGTTGTTTCGGACATATCCACGCCACCCAGGATAAGAGATCCGCGGAAATCTTCAAGATCATACTCTGCATTGTAAGCATAGTCTTCAATGTGCAGCCATGCCGCCGCCGCGTTCTGCTTGATATTGAAGTCCTTGCTCAGAACAAAGGCTCTGTCCGCAGTGCTTTTCCTTGCCGCGTCGATCTGCTCTCTTAAGTACGTGTATTTTTTGATAACTCCAAGTGAAGGATTGCTTTTCTGCCAGCTTCTCTCGTCCGCCCAGATCTCCTGCTCAGAGTCCTGAGTGTATAACCAGGGAAGAAGACGTTCAGCTGATGCTCCGTCGTCTTCACCTCGGATCACGCGCCGGCACTGGCGAAGGATCTCATCAAGAGCGCCATCGTTCACGAAGCCTTCAGTCGTGATGATTATCAGTTTCGGATTGTCCTTCAGTGACTGCGACTGCTCAATTGACTTGATGATCGTGTTTTCCTTCATTTCGTGAACCTCGTCGATAACAGAGAAGTCGATGTTTCGGCCTTCCTTGTTTCGGGTTCGGTCAGAGATCTTGAAGATCTTGCTGTTGGTGTCGTTGATACGGATCCACTTCTGATTTCGCCATGTGTCCTTCTGTTCCGGGTCGATCATGAGCCGCATTGTGTCGATAGCATCATAGAGAATATTCGCTTGTGTGTCGTCATTCGACGAACAGACAAGATCCGCACCCTCATTTCCGACAATTGCTTCTGTCAGTGTCAGTCCGGAGCAAGTCTCCGACTTGGCGTTCTTACGTGCGATCAGAAGCACACACTTCTTGAACCGGTCAACGTGTTTTTCTCTCCCGGAAGGATCGATATAAGTTTCGTCGGCCATCTTAAAGCTGTAAACCGCTGTAATGAATGCCTTCTGCCATAACAGAAGCTTCATCGGCTTTCCGTAGAACGGACTTTTCGTCAACCTGATACAGTGTTCCATGAAATCAATTCGCTGATCGGCGTCTGTAGTGTCGAAAATGTACCGATCATCAGCCATGTCCCGGATCAGATTGTCGAGCTCGTCGATGAGCTCACGCCCGGCAACGATCTCACCGGATCTGATAGCCTTGCGATAATCCTGAATATACGTATTATTCATTCTTACGCAATCCTTTCAGATACTGCCTCAACGGTGACTCTTCTGATGTCTCCGACTTGCCGGAAGCTGAGAGCAGGACTTTAATGCAGCCGTTGTATTGCTGGAGCATTTCCTTGTAAAGCTTGGAAGCCGGCGTCGCTCTCTGCTGTCTCGGGTTCTTCGGATTGATCTCGATGAAAGGAAGTTTCCGAAGCTCGTCGAGCTGCACTTCTAAAAAACATATCTCCTCGATTATTTTTGAAATGATCTTGTTTGTGCTCTCGTCCAGAGAGCCGCATAATTTTGTAAGCTCATCTTTGCGGTTCAACTTGCTTCAACTCCCTTCTCATTGGTTATTTTCAAAAAAAATCATTTTTGATTTCTGAAAATCTCAAAAAATTCGGTTCTG
>JAFOBC010000312.1 GCA_017382015.1 Clostridia bacterium | reverse complement strand
GCCCATACTCTCATCATCTGCAAGGAGGGTATCGGAACTATGTATTTTAACAAAGTTGAAATCTGCGGCGTGAATACGGCAAAGCTCAAAGTGCTCAAAGAAAGCGAAAAACGCGAGCTGCTTGAGAGAACAAAGCAAGGCGACAAAACGGCACGGGAGGAGCTTGTCAACGGCAACCTGAGGCTTGTGCTCAGCGTAATACAGCGCTTTTCAAACAGAAATGAAAATATGGATGACCTTTTTCAGGTGGGATGCATCGGGCTGATAAAATCAATTGATAACTTTGACATCAATCAGCAGGTGCGCTTTTCAACCTATGCCGTGCCGATGATTGCAGGCGAAATAAGACGGTACCTGCGCGACAACACACCAATCAGGGTAAGCCGCTCAATGCGCGACACAGCCTACCACGCAATCCAGGTGAGGGAAAGGCTGACAAACAGCCTCGATCGCGAACCCACGATAACAGAAATCGCCAACGAGATGGGACTTAAAAGAGAAGACGTGGTAATTGCGCTCGAGGCAATAGTCGACCCCGTATCGCTGTATGAGCCCGTTTACAGCGACGGCGGTGACACGATATACGTTATGGATCAGATAAGCGACAACTGCTCTGATGAGGGTTGGATAGACGAAATGCTGATATACCAGTCCATCGAAAACCTATCCGACAGAGAAAAACGGATTCTGAACCTCAGGTTTATGAAAGGGATGACACAGATTGAGGTTGCAAGCGAAATCGGCATATCTCAGGCGCAGGTATCACGGCTTGAGAAAGGCGCCCTGCGCAAGATTAAAAACCACGAGTAAAAACAAAATATATATGTGTAATACTTGTTGACAAGTTCTCTGTTAAGGCGTATAATGACCACACAATCAAAAATGAGTGGTGGAGTCTGTCATAGAGCACCTTATGTGTTCTATTTATTTTGGATTGTAATTGGTCAGCAAGCGCTTACAGCGTCCTTTTCCGATTATGAGGCAGAATCCTTAGCATGGGGATTCTGCCTGTTTTTTTAATTCCGCCACACAATACACGGAGGAAACAGTATGAGTCCCATAACCATCACCGCACTTGTCCTGTTCGCGGTAACCTACATTCTGATGATGGCATTCCAGAAGATAAGACCGTACGTGGCAATCGCCTCAGCTTTCATCTTCATCATCCTCGGTCTGACAGCATCGTTCAACCCATCGTCGCCTTTCTTCGCTCTTGCGGACGGCACACAGTTTTCGTTCGGCATCATCCAGGCGATTACCGAAATCGACTGGAATGTAATTATGATGATTGCCGGCACAATGGGTACCGTTTACCTGTTCATTGAATCGAAAATGCCTCAGCTGATGTCCGACATACTTATTTCAAAAATGCCGAACATCAAATGGACTATCGTTGCGCTCTCACTTTTTGCAGGCATTGTCTCCGCTTTTGTTGATAACGTTGCAACCGTGCTTATGATTGCACCTGTTGCACTCGCCTTCTGCAAAAAGATAAACATTTCGCCCGTACCGGCGATTGTGTGCATAGCCGTTTCTTCCAACCTGCAGGGCGCGGCAACACTTGTAGGCGATACAACGTCAATTCTTCTGGCAAAGCAAGCCAACCTCGACTTCTCTGATTTCTTTGTAGACCGGGGCAAACCCGGTATGTTCTGGGTTGTAGAAGCAGGCGCAGTTGTAAGTGCATTGATTATTCTGTTTATGTTCCGTAAGGAGAAGGACAAAATCAAATTCAACACACGCACTCCTGTCGAAGATAAATTCCCGACCTTCCTGCTCATCGGCACGGTTGTCGCACTTATCGCCGTATCTTTTATCCCCTACAAAGATTCTGCGGCAGAGGGTCAGTTTTATAAGCCCGACATCACTAACGGCATAATCTGTATCGCATTCTTCCTTGTGGGTATAATCCGCGAGCTGTTCATCAAAAAGAACAAAGAAATAGTCAAAAACGCATTCAACGAAATCGACTATTACACAATCACTCTTCTTGCGGGTCTCTTCGTTGTTATCGGCGGCATCAGCAGCGCAGGCGTTATCGACGTTATCGGACAGGCTATCAAAAACCTCGGCGGCGGTTCACCATTTGTTGTTTACACAATTATAGTATGGATGTCCGTTATCCTTTCCGCTTTTATCGACAATATCCCATATACGGCAACGATGCTTTCAATCGTACCCGTAATAGCTCAGGGCATAGGAATTGAGCCTACTCTGCTCTACTACGGTCTGCTTTGCGGTGCAACCCTCGGTGGCAACCTCACCCCCATCGGTGCAAGCGCAAACATCGCAGGTATCGGTATCCTGCGCAAAGAGGGGCACACAGTAAAGGCAACTACGTTTATGAAATACGGCGTACCCTTCACACTTGCGGCGGTAACCACCGGATACATACTGCTGTGGATATTCTGGAAACCTTAAATCCAAAAAGGCAGCCAATCGGCTGTCTTTTTTATTTGAATAAAATAATATTTTGTATTTATTTTTTCTGTGTTTATGATATAATTAGAAAAAACATTCCTGATTTTAAGGAGAATCTGTTATGAGCGAATACAAAACCACGTGGAGAGAAAAGCTCGGCTACGGTGTAGGCGCAGTCGGCCTCGACCTGTCTTACGGTCTTTTCTACTCATACCTTGCCTACTACCTCTCAAGCGTACTCGGACTTGCGGAGGGTTTCCTTATCCTCCTCACGCCAATAGCAAGAATATGGGACGGAATCAACGACCCGATGATGGGTTCAATCGTTGACAGCACAAAGACAAAAATAGGCAAATACAGGCCGTGGATTCTTATCGGCGCGGTATCAAACGCAGTTGTGCTTTCACTGCTTTTCTCCTCATTCGGTATGAGCGGCACAAAGCTTTATATCTACATCGCCGTTATGTACATACTCTGGGGCATGACAAACACAATGGTCGACATTCCCTACTGGTCAATGGTGCCCAGCTTCACTAACGACCCCAAGGACAGAAACCTCATCGCAACAGTTGCCCGTACCTTCAGCGGTATCGGTCAGGGTCTTATCTCAATCCTCACACCCATCATCCTGCCCAAGCTTTCAAGCGGTATGACAACCGATAAGGGCTACAGCGCTTCGGGCTTCTCAAAATGGGCAATCATCTGCGGCGGTTTTCTGATTGTTTTTGCGCTTATCTCTTTCCTTTCAACCAAGGAGAGGAACGTTATATACAACAGCGATAAATTCAGTTTCAAAAAAGTGCTCAACGTCCTCAGGAGCAACGATCAGCTTGTTGTGTTTATGGTATTTGCAATGATTTCAAACGCAGGCTGGTACCTCACAAGCGGCACCGCTGTTTACTTCTTCACAGACGTACTCGGCGACCCCGAAGCACAGAGCCTTTTCTCAACAATCGGTGCTGTAGGCTCAGCGCTCGGTCTGCTTGTAATTCCGCTGCTGAGCAAAAAGTTTTCCAACCGCACAATCTACCAGATTTCGCTCAGCCTTGCAATTGCAGGCTATGTTCTTATGTTCATCTTCGGCCCTGTGCTTAGAATCAACATCGCGCTCGACCTGAGCTACACGCTTGCAAGCATCGGTATCGGCTCAATGTTTGTTAACCAGACAATCTTCCTTGCCGACATCGTTGACTACGGCGAATACAAAACAGGCACAAGAAGCGAAAGCATAACCTTCTCAATGAAGGGCTTCCTGCAGAAGATGGCATATACAATCCAGACTATCGTTCTCTTCGGCGGTCTTGGTATGATGAACTATAACGAGCAGATAAAAGTTCACACACTCAACGAAAGCACAAAATCCGTTATCGGTATCATTTGCTTTGCAATTCCGCCCGTGCTTATGCTCGTTTCGCTCCTCGTTTTCCGCTTCAAGTTCAAGCTTCACGGCGAGCTTCGTACAAAGGTGCACGACAGCATCGCAGAAAAAAGAGCAGGGGCGAATTGACATATGCAGCTGAAATTCAAAAACTCTCAATTTAAAATAATGCAGATTGCGGACACGCAGGAGGGTAAAAACGTCAGCCCCGACACCCTCGCCCTCATCAATGCCGCAATCGAAAAAGAATCGCCCGACCTTGTTGTATACTCAGGCGACCAGATATGGAACTACGCCTCGTTCAAAGGCAATGCAGACACGGTGAGAGATGTGCTTTTCAAGCTCACAGAGCCTGCACACTCAAGAGGCATACCGTTCACGGTCTGCTTCGGCAACCACGACAGGCAGGTAGGTCTCTCAAACGAAGAGCAGTTTGAAATCTACCGCTCATTCCCCTTTTTTGCCGGCGACAGCGCACAGGGCGTTGACGGCTGCGCAAACCACGTTATTGAGATTGCACAGAATGACGACATCAGATTTCTGCTCTACTGCATCGACAGCAACACAAGCCTTAAAATCGGCTACGACAACGTGCACGAAAACCAGATTGAATGGTACAGAAAAACGCGTGACGAATACGAACAGAAATGCGGCAGGCTTATACCGTCAATCGTAATTCAGCACATACCCGTGCCTGAGGTTTTTGAACTGCTCAACGAAGTGAAGAAAAACACAAAAGGCGCTGTGCAGGGTTTCCGCAACCACAAGGGCAAATGGTATACGCTCAACAAATACAAAGTAAACGCTGACGGCTTTATGAAAGAATCACCTGCCGACCCGATGGAAAACAGCGGTGAATTTGCCGCAATGGCTGAAAAGGGCGACGTTGTCGGCATCTATTTCGGACACGACCATATAAACTCATTCAACGGCAAAGTAAACGGCATTGACGTAGGTTACACACAGGGCGCAGGCTTCCACATATACGGCCCGGGGCTTGACAGAGGTGTAAGGATGATAAACCTCAATCCGGACGGCACGTTTGAAACCTACGACCTGAGGTACAGAAACCTTGTCGGCAAAAAGGTAAAAGAAAAGCTCCGGTTTGCCTTTTATCAGATAATGCCGACAAACGTATATGACGCTGTATCAAGAGCGCTCAAGGTGCTTGGCGTAGCAGCGGCAGCAGCAATTACGGCAGCACTGATAAGTCTGCTGAAATAATAAAAACGGAGGTCAACAGTATGCTCAACTCAGTAAAAGAGTTATTGTGCAAATCCTTCCCCAACGCAACAAAAGACATCGGCGACTATTCAAACAAAGAACGTAACGTATACCTTATAGGTATGTTCGGTCAGAACCTTATCTATGCCATCATCGGCTCAGTGCTTCAGGTTTTCTATACCGACGTGCTTATCGTTCCGCCGCTTGCGCTCACAGTCATTATGGGCGCATCCCGAATCTGGGACGGACTCAACGATATATTTATGGGTACGGTTGTGGACAGGACTCACACACGCTGGGGCAAGTGCAGACCCTACCTTAAATTCGTTCCCATGCCCGTAGCAATAATGACAATTATCCTCTTTCTTCCGCTCGTTAACATACCCGATTATGCAAAGATAATTTTCGTTATTGTCAGCTACCTTGCTTGGGAAACAATTTATACCCTCGGCGATATTCCGCTGTGGGGCGTTACCTCACTTATGACTCCCGATGAGCAGAAGCGCGCAAAGCTCATCTCTGCCGCAAGAACTGTTTCCAGCGTAGGCAGTATCGTAATCGTTGCATTCTACCCCATCAAGGATGCATTCGGCGCAATTGACCTCGGTCTGTTTGCAAACACAGGTAAAGCAAACTCCGACCTTGCATATTTCTCCGAGCCTCAGGGCTACCTGCTTGCAGTTGCGGCAATCGCACTTGTTGGCGGTCTGCTCTTCCGCTTACCGTTCCCCTTC
>JAFOBC010000311.1 GCA_017382015.1 Clostridia bacterium | reverse complement strand
GGAACAACAAATACAGCAATCTTTTTTTCATAAGACGTCACTCTCCTTAACCCAATATTCCTTACAGCAATTCTCTGAGTTTATCCAGAAAAGCCTCTTCGCCAAGAGTATTGATTTTAAAGAACATTGCCTGGCTTCCGCCTGACGTAATTGCAGTAATACGGACAGGACCGCCGGCATTCTGAAACAGCGTAATACTCAGGCTCACACGGTTGTTGCCTGCATAGCTGTAGCGTTCAAACACACGCACACTGCACCTTGCATCACCGTCGCAAAAATCGGTTGAATCCTCGAGCGATGCCGACATACTGCCTTTTAGTATTCCGTTTTCGATTCTTTGAATCAGCTGATCAAAATCAGCGTTTACGGTTTGCTCCAGCTTTGCCATTGCCTAACCTCCCTTTATGTTTTATTCCCAGTTATACTCTACCGTCTCGCCGTCGATTTCCCATATTGACGGAGTTCGGTTCTCAAAAATATCAACGGGCTTGATTGTATGGTATTCCTGATTAACCCTGTAGGCCTCGGCAAGGTCTTGCCTTTGCTCATCTGTCAGGTTATCCGTGCACGAAACAAAGAGCGGTGTATTGCTGTAGGACAGAACGTGAAGCCACTGCCTGTTCTTATTCCACGGAATGTAATCGCCAAGGATTCCGACACAATCGGCATCGCACATATAAAAAGCCTCATTCTGAGCAAGACGGAACGCAAGGGTATTGACACCGTTTTCCCTCGTTGGGTTCCATTCTCTGCCGCTTGTGTCATTACCCTTGCGGTTAATTTCAACAAGACCCGCACAAAGGTGCGACACGGTGTTGCAACCGATTATGTACATATCCCCTGCAGCATCCTTAATCAGCCTGTACAGATCAAGCACAATTTCGGCATTTGTCTTTGTATTGTCGCTGAATCCCCACACCTCGGTATCATCAACCTTGGCGTCCAACTGACTGCCCCAACCGCCGAAGATATCGAAGGTCGTGAAATCGTGTTTGAGCAGCTCATAGCCCCAGCTTTTTATTCTTTCTATATCCGCTCTGATAAATTCTTTTACTGCAGGATGCGTCGGGTCAAGATATTTCTTCTTGCCGCCGCGTTCGAGCCTCATATCGTCGGTAATTGAGCTGTCCCTGTTGTGCAGAAGCCTTACCCATATACCGGGTCTGGCGCCGTTTGCACGGATTTCGTCTGCAAGCTTCTTCATATCGCCGAATTTTTCATTCGGGAGCCAGGGACCTTCGCAGGAATTAATCTGCCAACAGTCGTCAATAACCTCAAAGGGTTTATTGTCTATGCCCTTTGCAAGCTCGGCCTGCACCTTTGTGTCGGTAACAATCTCGCCATAGCTGCTTTTGCCGTAGGCATAGTACCAGTTATTGCCGCCATAAACACGTTCCTTGGGCAGAACGGGATTATCGCAAAGAGTTTTGCAGTAATCGTGAAGATTTGCAAATATATCTGCCGAACTGTATTTCTTGTAAACAAAGGTTGCAACGTGAAGCTTTCTGCCGCCAAGCTCAACACCGTGGCTGCCGTTTCTGCAATCAACAAGTGCCTTTATACCATCCGCTGTATATCTGAAGCTGATAAAGGCATTTGGCTGTGTTTTAACGCCAAAGCAGAAGCACTGCGTTTTATCCGTTGCAATAAAATACCAGGGCATAACCCTCTCGTTATCGGCAAGCTTTTTAAACTCAAGCTCACCGTAGCTACGCTCCCACGCATCGCCCATAACGTAAATGCCGTCACCGCTCTCAAAATCCCATTCAAGCTCAATGAATTTAACCTTATCATTTGTTGCGGTTACATACAAATCGAGCTTATTACCGTCAACAACCGTTTCAACTTCTGTATCGGTGACAGCACTTTCACAGATAATCCTCTTGCTGAAATTATTTATATCAAAGTTCATACCGATTCCTCCGTTAAATTAAGTTTTAACACGAATTGATTATACCATAAAACTGCATTTTTACGCAACAAAAGGCACAGCGGATATTCACCGCCGTGCCTTTAACTTATCTTGAATTGGCTGTTTCCACAATGCCGAAATAGAAATCTTCAAACGAAGTGGGATAATGCTTTGTGCCGCAGAAATCAAAGTGATCCATACCGTACATAGTGTCAAGGTAGTACCACCTGCCGGGTTCAATAGGTTCGCCTGCGGCAAGGCTGTCCTCATAGTCCTTTGCCGTTGCGGCATCAACGTCGGGATAAAGCGCAGACGCAAGCGGCACAATGCCGTCATTCACTGCCCAGTCACCCTCAATTTTGATTCCGTCAATCGTTGCGCCCTTTGTAGCGGCGAGCATCGCACCCGAAATCCAGAATATCGGATTGAGTGTTTTCATGCTGTTATCCGCTGTCGTATAGGAATAGTAATATGTGTTAGGAGAAAGCTTGATAGTCTCATTAAGCTCGGAAGCGCCTCTGAGTGTCATATCATACGCGCAGTTATCATTACTGCGGTAGAAATTCCATATACCGCTCAGAGTAGGAAATGCCCTGAACTGATCCTGCGCAGGAGTCAGGCCGAACTGACTGAGCTGGAACGAGAAAACAAGGAAGTTGTTGCCAAGAACGGTACCGATAAGATTGATAACCGTGCTGATGAGCAGAATTGTAACCTGCGGGTCAGCAAGAATATTGGCAACCTGTGAGCCGTTGTGGGGTGCGGAAAGGGTGATACAAGAATGAACAAGGTCGTGTCCGCCCTTGAAAAGCGGGCTTGTATCATCCCCCGTTACGGCAAGCTCATCCTCGCTGCCATATGCCATAAGCGAAGTAAAAAGGCGCACAGTTGCGCCGCCAAATGAATGACCGACAAGGTTTATTTTCTCCTGCATATCCCAAGGCTCACCCATAAGCGCCTTACCCTCATAGCTGAAGCCATAGCGAGCGTGGCCGTGCGCCTCGGCGTGTGCCTGACCGTAGTCAACAACCGTGCCCATAAGCTGAGCATAAAGCTCGCAGGCTCTGTCCCATGCGCTGCTGAGCGGGCCTACAGAGGGAGCATATGCCTCAATACCCTTTTCATTGAGCATCTTTATCATATCGGTGTCGCTGAGTCCGAGTCCGCCGCCCCAATACGGTGACATTGCGTAAAACTCGTTATCTGGTGCCCAACCGCCCATACCGTGAACAAAAATATAGGGATAGCTGCTTGTGTACTTCACACCGTCAACGGTAACCGAGCTTTCTGCGCCGACGTGTACCGCAACCATACCGAATACCATTGCCAAGGAGAGAATGAGTGCAATAAATCTTTTCATTTCAAAATCCTCCGTGTATTTTTCTTTTGCTGTAATTATAATACAGTATCGTTAAACAAAAGTAAATATCAGCCCATCAGCGGCATCTCAATCACCCTGAATGCTACACAGTCAACAGCGAAAAAAGCAACTGCATATATAACTGCGGCAAGGTACAGCCTATCTGCCGTTTTAGTCCTTTGCAAGGACGACAAAAGAGCCACACACGCGCTTAATACAAACACATTCGTAAAGAAGAAAACGCGCTGACCCGAAGCAAATACCGAAGATGAAAAGCTCATTGCCATTGCGCAGCCAAAGCCTGCAGCAAGGCACACAGCCACAAAAAATCCGAGCTTTTTATTTTTTATGAGAAGCCATACCGACAATGCGGCAATAATTACAAGCAAGAAACAGCCGAGTGAAAACAGCACATAAAACGAAAGGTCATACTCTCCTTTCAGAATCTGACTGCGAAAAAACATATGAGGCAGGCCTCTTTTAACTAAGCTGACCGAATAATTAACCGCAACACAAACAACCGCGGCATATATCCAAACAGCCGTCAGAAGTCTTTTGCAACGCTTTTTGTTGGCCGCAACCGAATAAACAGCCACGCACAGCAAACCGATAAACAGCAAAATCAGAAAATTTGAAAGATAAAAGCTATTCGCAAAAAACACCGCTAAACCACAACCCAGCTTTTCAACCAAACCCATCTCTGCATACCGTGCAAATCCGTTTTGCGCCTCCATAACTGACCTTGCGGCCGCACCGGGCGAAGAGAACAGATGAAAATCGCACATAGCAATAACAGGTAACGGAACAAGAAAGCTGAACCTAAATCGCATCTTTTTGACTATTACCGTAAACAGAAGTATCAAATACAGAGCTGTGACTGCCGCCGCTGACTGCTCCTGCGCGGTAGCCAGAAGCACCGCGGGCACACTCAGCACCGTTTCGAGCTTGCTCACTTTAATTCCCAGCAAGCAGAAAAGGAGCGGCACAACCGTAACCACAAGCCCGAAAAAAGGCCACAGATACGTAAAAGAGCCTGCAAACCAGAATACGCTCGGATTCAGACACGAAACCATCATCATAAACATTGCGCAGCAGCAGAATATCTGCCTGCGATGCAAGCTCATTTCTCCGTCAAACGCCTCCGAAATCCTAAACCATATAAAGGAAATGTATACTAGGATTGCGGAATTGGCAAGCTTCCAGAGAGTAATGTCCCGACGGATAAAAAACGCAAGCAAAAGCTCGCCGAACGTTCTGCCCGAAAGCGTGTTGTAACGCTCCGTCAGCCAACCCTTGTATGTAAAAT
>JAFOBC010000310.1 GCA_017382015.1 Clostridia bacterium | reverse complement strand
GCTTCAGAATCGTACAGAAATAAAACCAAAAGATCAAGCCTCCCTGCATTTGTGCAGGGAGGCTTTTAAAATGTGAAATCTTATTTAATCTCAAGCTCGATACAATCGTAACCCATAAGTGCGTTACTTACGCTGTCGGGCTGATGTCCGCCGACGTAGAGTTTGATTTTGCCGTCGGGTTCAACACGCTCACCATCGTCGTTGACTGCTTTTATCCAGTAGCGGTCAATATCCATTGTTACTCTTACGGTTTCGCCCTTGGTAATCTCAACGGATTTAAGCGCACAAAGCTGATAGTGCGGCGTAGCGTAACGGCTGTCGGTGTAGCTTGCGTATACCTGTGCACGTTCGTAGCCTGTCATATCGCCTGCGTTTGTGATATCAACACTTACTGTGATTTTGTCTTCGTCGATGGAATCTACCACGGCATTGCTGTAATTAAACTTTGTGAATGAGAGACCGTAGCCGAAGGGGAAGAGTGCCTCGCCGTTGATGTAGCGGTAAGTTCTGCCCTTCATTGAGTAATCCTCAAAATCGGGCATATCGTGGTCACCCTTGAATATTGTAACGGGAAGTCGGCCTGCGGGTGAGAATTCACCTGCGATAAGCTCTGCTGCTGCGAGACCGCCTACAGCACCGGGATACCATGCGTGGATGATTGCCTTTGCGTGGCTTGTAACCTTTTCGCCAAGGTCGATGGAGCTGCCGCACATAAGCACAACAATAACGTTATCGCAAACGTCGCATACAGCTTCTGCAAGCTTCTGCTGTGTTGCAGGCAGGTAAAGCGTTTTCTTATCGCCACAAGCTGTATAATCGTTATCAAAGCCTGTGTCTTCACCCTCGATCGATTGGTCAAGACCGAGTACAAGAATTGTGAGGTCTGCTTCTGCGGCTGTTGCGATGCCGTCGCTTATCATATTCTGGAATCCGCTCCAGTGGTTGAGCGATTCGTCACAGTAGTTGCAACCTTTTTCAACAGTAACCGTTGCGTCTTTGAATACGCGGCGCACACCGTCAGCAACCGTGATGTATTCGGAAGCGTAACCGTTGTAGTTGCCCTCAAGTGCTGTAACGGAAAGCGCGTTGGGACCGACAACTGCAATACGCTTGTTGAATGATTTGTCTATCGGCAGAAGGCCGTCGTTTTTGAGCATAACCATACACTGCTGTGCGGCGTGATGGTTGAGCTCCTTGTGCTCTTTGCAGTCGAGCTTTTTGAAGGGGATATCGCTGTAGGGTCTGACCTCTTCAAATTCACCGAGCAGGTAGCGGATTGTGTAGAGCCTTTCTGCTGCTGCAGTAATTTGTTCTTCCGTAACAAGGTCCTGCTCATAAGCATCGATAAGAGCATCGTATGTATCGCCGCAGTTGAGGTCGCAGGTGCATTTGAGAGCAACGGCTGCAGCCTCCGCCTTTGTGTCTGTATAATGGTGGTCGCGGTAAATATCGCCGAGAGCACCACAGTCGGAAACAATATAGCCGTCAAAATTCCACTTGTTGCGCAGTACATCCACAAGCAGATAGGGGTGAGCGCAGCAGGGGTCGCCGTTTGTGCGGTTGTATGCACCCATAACACCGCTTACTCCTGCCTTTACGGTTTTTTCGAATGCAGGCAGATAAGTTTCGTACATATCGTGCATATCAGCCTTTGCATCAAAGCCGTGGCGTGTTTTTTCGGGGCCAGAGTGTACCGCAAAGTGTTTTGAGCAGGCGCAGGCCTTGTAAAATTCGCCGTCACCCTGCACACCTTTTATGAATGCTGTGCCGAGTGTAGCGGAAAGGTAGGGATCTTCGCCGAAAGTTTCCTGGCCTCTGCCCCAACGGGGGTCGCGGAAGATGTTGATGTTGGGTGCCCAGAATGTGAGTCCCTTGAAAATATCGTGATCACCGTATTTTACGTGCTGGTTGTATTTGATTCGGCCTTCGGTTGAAATTACGTCACCGATAGTCTGTATAAGTTCGGGGTCGAAGGTGGAAGCCATTGCGATTGTGTGTGGGAAAACGGTGGCTGTGCCCGAACGGGCAACACCGTGTGCACCCTCGTTCCACCAGTTGTAGGCTTCGATTCCGAGCCTTTCAATTGCGGGTGAATTATAGAGAAGCTGAGAAATTTTTTCTTCAACTGTCATCTGTGCAACAAGTTCTTTTGCTTTTTGAGCAGCCTTAATCTTGTCCATGATTTTTCTCCTTAAGTTTATGTAGATATAATAATAAATATATACCACAAATTCATTTCCGTCAACAAAAAAGAAGACTCCGGATGTAAAAAATCCGAAGTCTTTTTTGTGTATGTTGGTTATGAATGAGCCTTAATTTCGTCCTGAGAAACAATTTTGATTCCGCCGTCGGAAAGAACCTTTGCTGCTGCGGCATTATCCTCAACACGGATGATGATGTATGCTTTGCCTTTTTCGGGGGTGAGGAAAGCGTAAACGTACTCAAGGCTTATTTTATTGTCTGCAAGCAGAGTCATTGCGTCGGCAAATGCGCCGGGTGTGTCCTCAATCTCAACAACAAGCACCTCTGTTACCGAGCAGGTAACACCTGCTGCTTTGAGTGCTTTTTCTGCTGCCTCGTAGTCGGATACGATAAGTCTGAAGATACCGAAATCGGTTGTATCCGCCATGCAAAGAGCACGGATGCTGACACCATTGTCAGCAAGATGTCTTGCGATTGTGGAAAGCTTGCCGTGTTTGTTTTCAACGAATACGGAAATCTGTTTTACCGGTGTCATAGTTATCCCTGCTTTCTTATTTGAAGTTGTAGCCCAGATCAAATGCTTTGAGGTTGAGCTCGAGGAACTTTGCGGGAACAGTTGCCTTGACAGCATCTACCCATGTGTCGTAAGCAATGTCTGTCTTGGATGCGAGAACGCCCATAAGCACAACGTTTACTGCCTTGGATGAGCCTGCCTCAACTGCAAGTGAGAGTGCGTCGATGGACGTGATATCTGCGCCTGTTGCACCGATTGTTTCGATAACGCCCTGAGGATACTCGGCTGCGCCGATAACAACGGGCATAGGGTCAATCTTCTGTGAGTTAACGATAAGCTTACCGCCCTGCTTGAGGAAGGGGAGCCATCTTGTTGCTTCAAGCTGCTCGAATGAGAGGATGTAATCTGCCTCGCCCTTTTCGATGATGGGTGAATAAACCTCATCACCGTATTTTACGTATGTTACAACGCTGCCGCCTCTCTGGCTCATACCGTGAACCTCAGAAACCTTGACGTCGTAGCCTTTTGCTGTGAGAACTGCGCCGAGAAGACGGCTTGAAAGGAGTGTGCCCTGGCCGCCTACGCCAACTATCATTATGCTTTTTGTTTCCATAGTAGCTTATTCTCCTTTCTCAATTGCACCGAATGCACAGAGCTGCTCACATACACCGCAGCCGATGCACTGTGTGAAGTCGATAACAGCCTTCTTATCACGGAAGCTGATTGCGGGGCAACCAATCTTCATACAAGCCTTACAGCCGCGGCACTTGTCAGCGTTGACCTTGAGCGGCTTCTCGTGCTTGACGTACTTGAGAAGTGCGCAGGGTCTGCGTGAAATGATAACGCTGGGCTCTTCAACCGCAAGCTCTTCTTTGATTGCTGTTTCTGTTTCCTTGAGGTTGTAGGGGTCAACAACTCTTACGCGGTCGATGCCTACAGCCTTTGCAAGTGCCTCAAGGTTAACTGCTGTTGCAGGGTCACCTTTGATTGTTTTGCCGGTTGTGGGGTTCTGCTGGTGACCTGTCATACCTGTGATGGAGTTATCAAGGATTATGACGGTCGAGTTGCTTGCGTTGTATGCTATATCAATAAGTCCTGTTACGCCTGAGTGGATAAAGGTTGAATCACCGATAACGGCAACAGACTTCTTTTCGTTTTCGGGGTTTGCCTTGTTTCTGCCGTGGAGTGCTGAAATTGAAGCGCCCATACAGATACAGGTGTCAATCATACCAAGGGGAGCGAGTGCACCGAGCGTGTAACAACCGATATCGCCGCTTACTGTTACGTTCTGCTTCTTGAGTGCATAGAAAAGACCTCTGTGCGGGCAACCGGCGCAAAGCACGGGAGGACGTCCGGGGATTTCGAGATCTGTTGCAATGCTTTCTGTTTCCTTGCCGAGGATAACCTTGGCAATAAGGCTCTGTGAGTATTCACCCTGAACGGTGAAAGCTTCCTTACCGATTACGTCAATGCCGTTTGCCTTGCAGTGCTCTTCAATAAACGGATCGAGCTCTTCAAGAACGTAAACCTTGTCGCACTTTGCTGCGAAGTCTTTGATGATATCTACGGGCATCGGGTAAACGCAACCGAGTTTGAGGTAGGATGCGCTGTCGCCGAGAGCCTCTTTAGCGTACTGGTAGCAGATACCTGATGTGATGACACCGATTTTTGTGTCATTCATCTCAACTCTGTTGAGTTCGCAGGTTTCTGCCCACTCAGCCTGGTCGAGAAGTCTCTGCTCAACAACAACGTGTCTTGTTCTTGCCATTGCAGGCATCATAACGTACTTCTGCGGATTCTTTACGTATTCCTTAACGCCTATATCGTTTCTATCGCCGATTTCAACAAGGCTGCGTGAGTGAGCAACTCTTGTTGTAAGACGGAGGATAACGGGGCAATCAAATTTTTCGGAAAGCTCAAAGCCTTTCTTTGCAAATTCAAGGCACTCTGCTGAGTCTGAAGGTTCAAGCATCATAACCTTTGCTGCTTTTGCATAGTGGCGCGAATCTTGCTCGTTCTGTGATGAGTGCATACCGGGGTCATCAGCAACTGCGATAACCCAACCTGCATTGACACCTGTGTATGAGCCTGTGAAAACGGGCTCAGATGCAACGTTGAGACCAACGTGCTTCATACCGCAGAATGCTCTTGCGCCTGCGATTGCTGCGCCGAGTGCAACCTCGCCTGCAACTTTTTCGTTGGGTGCCCATTCTGAGTATACGTCGTCATATGTAGAGATAAACTCTGTAATTTCTGTACTGGGAGTGCCGGGGTAGCTGGAAACTACGCGTACGCCGCCTTCGTAAAGACCGCGCGCAACGGCGTCGTTGCCTATTCTGAGCTCTTTAGCCATTGTGTCTTTCTCCTTCTTTTCGTTTTTATTTGTTCTCTTTTCTGAGGTCTACTACTCGTTTTGCTTTGCCTACAAAGCGTTCAATTGTGCCGTGCTCAACAATGCTTATCTTACACTGGATGCCGAGTACGGTCTGGATACGCTTTGAAATATTCTTCTGAAGCTCCTGAATCTTACCGTAGCTGTCGAGCAGGCTGCTGTCTATAAGCTCAACCTGAACCTCAAGTGTATCTGCAAAGCCCTCTCTGCGTACAACAAGCTGATAGTGAGGGCTTACCTGATCCATACCGATGAGCACGCTTTCAATCTGTGACGGGAAGATGTTTACGCCGCGGATTTTGAGCATATCGTCGCTTCTGCCCTGAACCTTTTCCATACGTACGTGTGTTCTGCCGCACTTGCAGGGCTCGTAGTTGAGCTTTGTGATGTCGCGTGTTCTGTATCTGAGCAGGGGAATACCCTCTTTTGTGAGTGTTGTAACGAGAAGCTCGCCGTATTCGCCCTCGGGTCTTGCCTCGAGAGTGTCGGGGTCAACGATTTCGGGCAGGAAGTAGTCTTCGTTGAAGTGAAGACCGCAACGCTCTGTACATTCGCCCGAAACACCGGGACCCATAAGCTCGCTCATACCGTAGTTGTCTGTTGCGAAAAGTCCCCAACCGTTTTCAATCTGAGTTCTCATTTCGGGTGTGCATCCCTCTGAGCCGAGAAGACCGAGGCGGAGTTTGTAATCGCTCATCGGGTATTCAAGGGTCTTTGCGGTTTCACACATATACATCGCATAGGAGGGTGTTGCAACGAGCACAGTTGTGCCGAAGTCTCTCATATACATAAGTGCTTTCTCTGTGTTACCGCTTGAGTTGGGGATAACAGTAGCGCCGATTTTTTCAAGACCGTAGTGGAGACCGAGAGCGCCTGTGAACATACCGTAACCGAAAGAAATCTGAACGATATCGTCACTTGTTGCGCCTGCGGCTGTGCAGAGTCTTGCCATACAGTCTGACCATATGTCAAGGTCGTGCTTTGTGTAGCCGACAACTGTGGGCTTGCCTGTTGTGCCTGATGAAGCGTGGAGGCTGACGATTTCCTTCATCGGTTTTGCGAAAAGACCGAAGGGATAGTTGTCACGAAGGTCAGCCTTTGTGGTGGGCGGTATGTACTTGATATCTTCAAGCGATTTGATTTTGTCTGCCGTAACACCTGCCTCGTCGAGCTTCTTTGTGTAGAAGGGAACGTTCTTGTAGCAGTAGTCAACAGTCCATTTGAGTCTTTCAAGCTGGATTTCTTCAATCTGCTTTCGGGACATTGTTTCTATATCTTTTTGGAAAAACATATCTTAACCTCCGTTGGGCTTATTCTTTTTCGACAGTGCCTGTATAGAAGAAGGAGTTATCCTCCGAATGCTTTTTATCAAGTGCTGAGAAAATAACACATACGAGAATGGATGCAATCATAGCTGCGCAGGCAAAAGTCGGGCCTTTTGCGGCAACGCCTGAGATTGTATCGTTTGCTGTGCCGAACATTGTAAGCGCCTTGGCGACCGCAGGCACAAGTGCTACACAGAAGCCTGTGATTATGCCTTTCCATGCGGCGCTGCGGGTGAGCTTTTTGTAGTAGAGTGCGAGCACATAGGTGGCAAGGAATGAACCTGAAATGATACCCCAGGAGTAGCTCATCATATCAAGGATAGGTGTATCTGTGTTGGCGACAACGTAAGAAAGGACGACGAACACCGCACAGAAAACTTTTGTGAGAACAGCTGTCTTTTTGTCTGTCATGCTCTTGATATTTGCGCGGAGAAGATCGATTGTGACAGTGGAGCAAGCTGTGAGAGAAACGGAGCAAAGGGTGGAAACCGATGCTGAAATAAGAAGCACAAGCACGATACCGAGCAGGATTACGGGCATATCGGCAGCTTTGAGCATATTGGGTACGATGTAGTCCTGTGCGGGCATATCAACGCCAACTGTGTAGAATCTGTGGCAGAGCGAGCCGATAAAGTAGCCGCCGCCTGCGACAAGAAGAGCGAAGAAGGTTGAAATGCTGATGCCGCGTTTAGCTTGTGCATCGTCTTTGATGCCGAAGTATTTCTGAACCATCTGCGGCAGACCCCATGTGCCGAAGCTTGTCATAAGTACGGTTGCCCAGAGAGAAATCCATTTGTCTTTGCCCATCGGTGCAAAGCCCCAGTCGGATTTTGCATATTCGATGATGCCGCTGATTCCGCCGACCTGACGGCTGCGGATGATGAAGAATATCAGCAGTGCGATGCCGAACATCATAACTATGCCCTGGACAAAGTCGGCTCTCGCCTGAACAAGATAACCGCCAAGCAGAAGAAGCACGAGCGCAACGGCAGCGATAACTATCATACAGATATTGACATCAACGCCGAGCAGTACCTCTGCAACACTTGCCAGACCTTTATAAACTGATGCTGAATACGGAACGAGGAAGATGAAAATTACAACGGCTGCAAATGTTTTCATCTTTTTTGAGCCGTATCTTTTCTCAAGAAAATCGGGTAGAGTTTTGATTTTGAGCCTTGCGGCAACGTCGCGTGTGCGTCGGGCCAGCACCTTCCATGCAAGCCATGAACCGAAGATACAGTTACCTATACCGGCAAGGATGCCCCAGAATCCGTAACTCAGGCCTGTGCCGCCTGCATAACCTACAAACATAACGGCTGAAAAATAAGCTGTGCCGTAGGAGAGGGCAGAGAGCCAGGCGCCTGCGTTGCGTCCTCCGACGGTGAGGTCGGCAATGCTCTTGGATTTTCTTCCCTGAACAATGCCTATAATGAACATTGTAGCTATGTAAACGCCGAGCGTTATCCACAATGTAGTTTTTTCCATAAAATAAGACTCCATTCAACTCTTCGGCGATTTAAAGCTTCAACGCTTTTACTCGATAAATCGCACAATGCAAAATATATTGGCAGTATATCGCATAACGACATACATACCATATTAGGTATTGTACGCTTTTTTGTCGGTATAGTCAATAGGCATATTGCCGATTATACAATATGTTACCTTATATTACTTGTAAGTTTTATATATTTTGTTCATTGTATATCTTCCGTGTTTGTGTTACTTTATTATGGTTGCTATATTGCTTATTCGAAATATCAAACGGATGAAAATTTAATTTTTTGAAAATTTTCAAAAAAAATATCACATTTTGCGTTTTTCAGGTGTTTTACTTAAAGGGGACATAATTTTGCCCTAAAGAAAGGGAGTGATGTATTGGGCATCAAGTCGAAATATGACGAGGAATTGCGTCATGTTGAATACGCTGTCGAAAAATACAGCAGCACGCTTTTTCGTATTTCTTACTCTATTCTTGCCAATGAGCAGGATGCGGAGGATGCCATACAGGAAACCTTCATTAAATATATGACCAAAGCGCCGTCGTTCCGTGATTATGAGCACGAAAAGGCATGGCTGATTAAGGTTGTCACCAACATCAGCAAGAATATGTTGCGGTTCAGAAACAGGCATAGTCTTCACAGTATTGAAGAACTTGAAAACATCGGTGTAGCACAAGAGGATATCGGACTTTTTGAGGTTATTATGCAGTTGCCGCCCAAGTACAGCGAGGTGCTCAACCTTTACTACGTTGAGGGATGCAAAGCCAGAGAAATATCGGAAATATTAGGTATATCTTCGGTTGCGGTGCGTAAACGCCTGCAATATGCGCGTAAGCTCCTCAAAAACGAAATGGAAAGGAACGGTTTATTATGATGAAGCGTAAATATACAGACGAATACGTCAGAGTTATGAAACAGATTGACCTTAGTGAAGAAGCAAAACAGCGCATCTGCAAAAAAAGTGCGCTTCACGGCACGCTGCAAAGAATCAAGAACGGTCGTTATGCAGTTGCTAACACCGAGAAGAAAACAACAGAGAGCTGATTCAGGGCTCAGAAATTATCAGGAGGAAGTAAAAATGAAAGAACCCACACTCTACAAGGTTGTAAGACCTCTGCTTGCTTTCTTATTCAAGCTGATTTACAGACCTACAACTTTAGGCACGGAGAATATACCTGAAAGCGGCAAGATAATTCTTGCAGGCAACCATACTCACGTTCTCAACTGCTTCAGTGTTGCCGTTGCAACAAAACGCTGTGTTCACTTTATCGCAAAAGCAGAGCTGATGAACGGTATAGGCAAGTATATTTTTCCGGGTCTCGGTATTATCCCGGTTGACAGAAGCAAAAGCGGCAAAGAGGCTGTTGTAGCGGCTGAACGGCACCTTGCGGAAGATAAGCTTGTGGCAATTTTCCCCGAGGGTACGGTTAACCGTACCGATGATCCGATGATGCCGTTTAAAGGCGGCGCAGTAAAAATTGCAATGGATGCAGGCTGTGATATTGTACCTTTTGCAATTACCGGCAAATACAGACCTTTCAGAAAAGGGCCT
>JAFOBC010000309.1 GCA_017382015.1 Clostridia bacterium | reverse complement strand
CTGTGGATAAGTATTCTTGCCAACAGTGAGCTTTATAATATCCAGAATCTGACCCCCGAATGTACAGACGTTGTTCTGACGACGAAGGAATCGGGCGGCAGCTATGAGGCGGATTACGAAAACCTTGAATATACACTCCACGTTTTTTATGAGCTTAACTATTTTATGGATAAGCTTCGCTTTGTCGGTGATGATCCGCTTGCATACAGCAGGTTTGTCGATATAGTCAAGGTTGTTTTGCGTGAAATGCCCAAAATCAAGCATATCGAGGTTGTCTTAAACGGCAATATCGTGCCGGATGATGGCGCTGTAGATGTGCTTCGCAACCCGGGTATGACAGCGGTTGTATACGACAGCGGTGAAAAGGTTGAGCAGATAAAAGCTCTGCTTGAAGAAAAAGAAATAAACTACGAAATTGTCGAAAAGCCGACGTCTTGCAAATACTGCAAAACAACTCACACGCTGTTTGTCGAGGGCAAGATTTTCCGTTGTCCGCTTACCGCTGAAAAGTATGCAAACGGTGAAGAGGTTGACGAAAAATCTTACGTTGATATTGTTGCGCGCAAGCTTGAAATCAAAAATCTTCGCCTTGCAATGTTTGATATCACAAACGATCCGCCACCCGAAAACTGTAAGGAATGCGAGCTTTCAAAATAAAAATCAAAGCCTATGCGAAACGCTGTCTTTTCGCATAGGCTTTTTTGTTTGCTTACATATTTACGGTGTTTATCGGCTTGCCTGCAAGGAATGCGTTCACGTTCTGCTCGAGTATACCTATAAGCCTTTGTCTTGTTTCAAATGCCGCCCAGGCAATGTGCGGTGTGATAAGGCAGTTGTCACAGCCGAGCAGGGGGTTGTCATCTGCAGGCGGTTCAGTTGAGAGCACGTCAACGCCTGCGCCGGCAATTTTGCCCGATTTCAGGGCTGCCGCAACAGCTTCTTCGTCAAGCACAGGGCCTCTTGAGGTGTTGATGAGGTATGCGCTGTTTTTCATTTTGCTCAGGAAATCTGCGTTGACCATTCCTGTTGTCTTCGGTGTGAGCGGACAGTGCAGGCTTACAATGTCGGCTCTGCCGAGCAGTTCATCAAGCGATACAAACTCAACACCTTCGACGTCTGCATATTTTGCAGGGTTTGCCGTGTGTGCAATTACGCTCATGTTGAACGCCGCGGCAATTTTAGCAACAGCCGAACCGATGCTGCCGTAGCCTACAATGCCGAATGTTTTGCCGCTGAGCTCCTGCAGGGGGCTTCTCCAGAAGCAGAAATCCTTGCATTCGCTCCATTTGCCGTTTTTAACTTCTGTGTTGTGTATCGCAACCTTGTTGCAAAGCTCAAGCACGAATGCAAAGGTGAGCTGTGCAACAGCATTTGTGCTGTATGCGGGTATGTTTGAAACGGGAATGTTTCTCGATGCGGCATATTCGCAGTCGATTATATTATATCCCGTGCTCAGCAGTGCAATGAATTTGCAGTCGGGTAACTGCATAAGTGTTTCTTTGCCGAGAGGTGTTTTGTTTGTGATAATGATGTCACAGCCGGTGCATCTCTCTACTATTTTTTCGGCAGGAGTTCTGTCGAAAACAGTAAGATCGCATTTCTCTTTTAACCAATCCCAGCTCAAATCTCCGGGATTTGTTGTATAACCGTCCAAAATAACAGCTTTCATAAAAAAATCACTCCAATTTAGTTGACCAAAGGCTACTTTTTATATATAATTATACATATATTTTTGTAAAATGCAATCCTACTGCCCAAAGAAAGGTTGGTGAGGAAGCTAATTGAAAAATAAAGTCAAACGCAGTTCGGCACTTTCTTTCATAGGTGTTGTTTTATTGATCCTGTCCGCTGTTTTTGTTGTGCTTTATTTTGTTTCAACAAATGATGATATTCAACGCTGGTATTCAAAGTACGAAAGCTTACTTTTAACAATAGATGAGGCGATTCTGTCAATAGGTTATAACGAATTGATAGTTCTCGTTATTTTTATTCTTTACGCAATCAAAACCTTTATTCCTTTTGCGACGATTCCCGCTATGTGTGTGTTGTCCGGTATGGTTTACGATCCGTTGCCTGCCCTTGTTGTTAACGTTATAGGTTACAGCATTATGTTGGTGCTCCGTTACAAATTCGGCCGGAAACACGGCGGCGGTAACGCTTATAGGCTGTTGCGTAAAAACAGTATGAGCCGTATGCTTATCGAGCGAGACGGCAAAGGCAACCCCTGGGCGCTCTTTATTCTCCGCTCAATTCCCGGTTTGCCTACAAACCCCGTCAGCCAGATTTACGGCGCTATGGGTTACAATTTCGGCAAATATATGGCGATTTCGGTTGCCAGTTTCTTGCCTAAGCTGTTTTCATACACCTTCATCGGTGTTTATGCGTTCGATCCTCTCTCGCTTCCGTTCTTCCTGCCCATCCTTGTTCTTTTGGCGCTTTCAGGTGTATCAATACTGGTCATAAATTCAGTTTTAAACCGCTATAAAAAATCTCAAAATTCTCGAAAGGGTGTAACGTAATATGTTTAGTTTTGATGTTGTAAAAAAAGGTCTTGAGGGCAATGAGTTCGACTCTGCTTTCACAGGTCTTTACGGTGCTGCTGCCTCAGCTCAGAAGCCCCGTTATATCCGCGTACTCAATTCTTTTGCCGAGCTTTTCGGTGAGCAGAATGAAGTAAGCTTTTTCTCAGCTCCCGGCAGAAGTGAAGTAGGCGGCAACCATACCGACCACAACCACGGTAAGGTGCTTGCTGCGGCAATCAATCTTGATGCTATTGCGGCGGTTGCCAAAAACGGCAGGGATGTAATCCGTCTCAAGTCTGAGGGCTACGATATGGATATGGTCGATATCACCGACCTTACTCCCAAAACAAGCGAGTATTCAAAGTCAAAGGCGCTCATCCGCGGCGTTTGCGCCGGTTTTGTTGAGCGCGGCTACGAAATCGGCGGCTTCGATGCCGCAACAGCTAACGATGTTGTTTCCGGCTCAGGTCTTTCTTCTTCTGCTTCTTTTGAGGTTCTTGTAGGCACTATTCTCAACCACCTCTATAACGACGGTAAGGTTACACCCGTTGAAATCGCTCAGATTGCACAGTATGCAGAGAATGAGTTTTTCGGCAAGCCCTGCGGTCTGCTCGACCAGATGACCTGCTCCGTTGGCGGCTTTGTGTTTATGGATTTTAACGATCCCTCAAAGCCGATCATCAAGCCCGTCAAGTTCGAGTTTGAGTCTTGCGGACATGCTCTTTGCATTGTAAACACAGGCGGCAGCCATTCAGACCTTACGGATGAATATGCAGCCGTTAAGAATGAAATGATATCTGTAGCACAGCGTCTTGGTCACAGCTATCTTCGTGAGGTTGACGAGGCACAGTTCCTCAACTCAATTGACCTTATGCGAGGTGTAGTAGGCGACAGAGCAATCCTCAGAGCCAAGCATTTCTTCAGCGAGAATTCACGCGTTGATAAAGAGGTAAATGCGCTTGAGAATAAGGAGTTCGGCGAATTCAAGAAGCTTGTTTTACAGAGCGGCAGATCATCATATATGTACAACCAGAACGTGTTCTCTGTCAAAGATCCTATCTCTCAGCCTGTTTCTCTCGGTCTTTGCCTTTGTGAAGAGCTGCTTGAGGGCAAAGGTGCATGGCGTGTTCACGGCGGCGGCTTTGCAGGCACTATTCAGGCATTCGTGCCGATTGATATGCTCCGCGATTTCAAGCACAGAATGGAGCTTGTATTCGGCGAAGGCAACTGCTACGTCCTTTCAATCAGACCTGTCGGCGGTGTAAACGTAATATAAACTCAAACAGGGCGGTTGACCGCCCTTTTGGTTTTTGTAATGAGGTGTATTGGTTTGGAAATGTTTGATATTCTTTGTGCTCTTTGTCATGCAAACGGCACATCGGGCGACGAAGGCTCAGCCGCATCAGTTGCAGGTGAGCTGCTCGGCAGATATATGCCCGTCAGCATTGACGCTATGGGCAACGTAATCGGCGATACCGGTGTTGACGGCAGTAAGATTCTGCTTGATGCTCATCTCGACCGTATCGGTTTTGCGGTTACTTCAATTGACGATAAGGGTTTTATCAAGGTTGCACGCGTCGGCGGTATCGACCCGAT
The DNA here is from genome assembly GCA_017382015.1 of Clostridia bacterium. Classification (GTDB taxonomy): domain Bacteria; phylum Bacillota; class Clostridia; order Oscillospirales; family Acutalibacteraceae; genus UBA8612. Next base: position 569 of record JAFOBC010000309.1, on the reverse strand, counting down.
TGTGCTTTCAGCCGCTGAGGTTACGGTTCACGGCAAACGTGATGTTTACGGCGTTATTTCGTCAACTCCTCCGCATCTTTCTAAAGGTGAGGAGAAAAAAGCAAGCAAAATCAGTGATATTGCAATTGATGTCGGTATGACAAAGGAGCAGGCGCAGGAGGTTATCAGCCTCGGCGACAGAATTACAATGAACGGTAATCTGCAGAAAATGCTCGGCAACCGTGTGTGCGGTGCGGCTCTAGACGACCGTTGCGGTGTCGCTTCAATTCTTCGCTGCCTTGAAATTCTCGGTGATAAGCTCAGCAGTCTTCCTGTAAGAGTTATGTTCTCTGCATGCGAAGAAACAGGTAGTGCAGGTGCTGTTGCCGGCGGCTTCAGCGCAGGTGCGGATGAAGCTATAGCCGTTGACGTAAGCTTTGCAAAGGCACCCGGCACGGATGACAGCATCAAGGCGAAACTCGGTGAGGGTACACTTGTCGGATATGCTCCTTCGCTTGATTTCGCTATGTCGCGTAAACTGGAGGATCTTGCAAAAGCAAACTAGATTAAATATCAAGTTGAAGTTATGG
>JAFOBC010000308.1 GCA_017382015.1 Clostridia bacterium | reverse complement strand
TTGACTTTCTGGATAAATTCACAGACAGAAAGCCTTTCGTAAAAATCGGTATGGAGCTTTTCTACGCTGAGGGTCCCTCAATTGTAAGAGAGATTAAAAAGCGTGGTCATAAGATTTTCCTCGACCTCAAGCTTCACGATATCCCGAATACAGTTAAAAAGTCGATGGCTGTTCTTTCCGGTCTCGACGTTGATATGACTAACCTCCACGCAGGCGGCACAATCGCAATGATGGAAGCAGGTCTTGAAGGTCTCACTCGTCCTGACGGCACAAGACCTCTTCTTATCGCTGTTACTCAGCTCACGTCAACAAGCCAGGAGCGTATGGAGCAGGATCTTCTTATCAATGAGCCTATTGATAAGGTTGTTATGCACTATGCTCAAAATGCTGCTAAGGCAGGTCTTGACGGTGTTGTTTGCTCTCCGCTTGAGGCAGGCAAGGTTCACGAGCTTTGCGGTAAAAAGTTTATGACTGTTACACCCGGTGTAAGATTTGCTGACGGTGATATCGGCGATCAGTCTCGTGTTATGACACCTGCTCAGGCAAAGGAAATCGGCAGTGATTATATTGTTGTCGGTCGTCCTATTACTGCCGCTGAGGATCCTGTGGCAGCTTACAAGCGCTGTGTAGCAGAATTTGTTGGTTAATAATTTATAGAAGGAGATATAAAGTTATGAAGAAACTTATTGCAAAAGATCTGCTTAAAATCAAAGCAGTTTTCTTCCGTCCGGAAGAGCCGTTCACATGGGCTAGCGGAATCAAGAGCCCTGTTTATTGCGATAACCGTCTTATCCTTACAGCTCCTGAAGCTCGTAAAGATGTAGAGAACGGTCTTGCTACAATCATTAAAGAGAATTATCCTGAGGTTGAAGTTCTTATGGGTACATCAACTGCAGGTATTGCTCACGCAGCTATTACAGCAGAAATCATGGGTCTTCCTATGGGTTACGTTCGTGGTTCCAGCAAGGATCACGGTAGACAGAACCGAATTGAAGGTAAGCTCGAAGCTGGTCAGAAGGTTGTTGTTGTTGAGGATCTTATTTCAACAGGCGGCAGCGTTATTGACGTTGTTGATGCTCTTCGTGAGGCAGGTGCTGAGGTTCTCGGTATTGCTTCTATCTTCACTTACGGTATGCAGAAGGGTCTTGACAGACTTGCAGCCGCAAACGTTAAAAACGTAAGTCTTACTGATTTTGATACAATTGCCGAAGTTGCAGCTGAGGAAGGCTACATTGCAACAGAAGATATCGCAAGACTTATCAAATTCCGCAATAATCCCTCTGATGAGAGCTGGATCGGTGAAGCAAAATGAGAAGTCTAATTGATATTCTGGACCTCAATACAGACGAAATTTCTCAACTTATTGATAAGGCAAACGATATCATAGCTAATCCTGCAAAATATTGCGAAAAGTGCAAAGGCAAAAAGCTTGCTACTCTTTTCTTTGAGCCCTCTACAAGAACACGTCTCAGCTTTGAGGCGGCAATGTATGAACTTGGCGGCAACGTACTTGGCTTCTCTGCGGCACAGAATTCATCCGCTGCTAAAGGTGAAAGTGTTGCAGATACTGCAAAAACTACATCTTGCTATGCTGATATTATTGCTATGCGTCACCCGAAAGAGGGTGCACCGCTTGTTGCTGCTATGAATTCGTCAGTTCCTGTTATCAACGCTGGCGATGGCGGTCATAATCATCCGACACAGACACTTACCGACCTTCTTACAATTTACAGAGAGAAGGGCAGACTTGATAATCTGACAGTTGGTTTCTGTGGTGACCTTAAGTTTGGCAGAACAGTTCATTCACTTATTTCTGCTCTTTCAAGATATCAAAACATTAAGTTTGTTCTTGTTTCTCCGGAAGAGCTTAAATTGCCGAGCTATGTTAAGGATGTGCTCAAAGCAAAGAATCTTGAGTTTGTACAGACAACGGATCTTGACAGCGTAATGCCTGAGCTTGATATCCTCTATATGACTCGTGTACAGCGTGAGCGTTTCTTCAATGAAGAGGATTATCTCAGACTCAAGGATAGCTACATTCTCTATACCGAAAGATTGATAAATGCAAAATCTGATCTTGCGATTATGCATCCGCTCCCGAGAGTTAACGAGATTAGTGTCGCAATAGATGAAGACCCCAGAGCTTGCTATTTTAAGCAGGTGCTTAACGGTAAATTTATCCGTATGGCTCTTATACTTATGCTTTTGGAGGTAGAATAAGATGAAAATTGATTCTATCAAAAACGGACTTGTTATAGACCATATTACAGCCGGCAAAGCTATGCAGATTTATAAGCTCCTTCGTCTTGACGTTCTCGATTGCAGAGTCGCGCTGATTACTAACGTTTCTAGCAGTAAGATGGGCAAGAAAGATATAATCAAGATTGATGATGATATAGTTGTTGATACTGATGTTCTTGGTTATGTTGATCCCGGTGCAACTGTTAATGTTATTAAGGATGAAGTTATTGTTGAGAAGAAGAATCTTGAGCTTCCTGAAGTGCTTACAGGTGTAATCAGATGTAAGAATCCGCGTTGTATTACATCAACCGAACAAGAGCTTCCTCAAATATTCAAGCTAACTGATAAGGACAACAGAGTTTACCGTTGCCTTTACTGTGAGACTAAAGCTAAAAAAGAATAAAAACAGCGACTTGATTCGCCAATGTCCGATAAGGCAGTATTTCTTTAAAATATG
>JAFOBC010000307.1 GCA_017382015.1 Clostridia bacterium | reverse complement strand
CCAGAAGAAGGCTGATGACGCGATCGAGTGGATTGAGAAGCACGGATTTCACACAGAAGGCAAGCTTGCTCCCGGGCCGCTCATTTTGGAGCTGTGGGAGAAGGCTTTCATTGCGAGTCTGTTCGGTATCGTAGATAAAGACGGCCTGCGTCAGTTTCGTGAGTGCGTGCTGATAATCGGCAGGAAAAATGGTAAGAGCCTGCTTGCGGCAAGTATTGCCAAGTATGTCTGGTGGCAGGAAGGCGGTTTCGGAACAAAAGTTTACAACATCGCGCCTAAACTAGACCAAGCAGATATCATATACAACAACATATGGCAGATGGTTCTTCTGGATCCCGAGTATCAGCAGATGAAGGAAGCACTTTCAGAACGTGATGCTCATAACAAGAAGGTTCTGGATGATTCAGAGCTTCCGAAACACAGAATGTCGGATCTGTATATCACGGCAACAAATTCGCAAGTAAAGAAGATTGCTTTTTCCGCGAAGAAGTCAGATGGTTTCAATCCGAGCTTGTGCGTGTGCGATGAGATTGCTTCATGGGAAGGTGATGCAGGACTCAAACAGTATGAAGTTATGAAATCCGGTATGGGAGCCAGAGAAGAAGGTATTCTGTTATCGTGTACCACAGCCGGGTACATCAACGATTCGATATATGACGAATTGTTCAAACGATGCACACGTTTACTAAAGGGTGACAGCAAGGAAACGAAGCTACTGCCTTTTTTATATACCATAGATGATCTGGAGCGGTGGAATGACATCAATGAGTTAAGGAAGAGTAACCCGAATCTCGGGGTTTCCGTCTCGGTGGATTTCATGCTCGAAGAGATTGCCATTGCAGAAGGTTCACTGTCAAAGAAGGCAGAGTTCATCACGAAGTATTGCAATATCAAGCAGAACAGTTCGCTTGCGTGGTTAGATACTACCACAATCAACAAATGCTTCGGTGAACCGCTCGATCTGGAAGACTTCCGGTCACATTACGCCATTGCCGGCATCGATTTGTCTCAAACGACCGATTTGAGTGCAACAACACTTGTTATTGAAAAGAATGGCGAATTATATGTGTTTGCGAAGTTCTGGCTCCCGTCACAGAAGATTGACGAAGCCATTGCCCGGGACGGTGTGCCTTATAACCTATACATTCAGCGCGGATTGGTAGCAGAATCGGGTGAGAATTTCATTGATTACCATGATTGCTATGAATGGCTCGTTGAAATGGTCGAGAAGTATGAAATATTGCCGTTGAAGGTCGGATATGACCGATATTCAGCGCAATATCTCATACAAGACCTTGAAACATACGGATTTCAGTGTGATGACGTATATCAGGGAGACAATCTGTGGGGAGTCCTTCAGGAAATGGAAGGATTGATGAAAGATGGCAGAGTCCATTGTGGTGACAATGACCTGTTGAAGATACATCTGCTCAATTCCGCGATAAAGATGAATGCAGAACGCGGAAGGGGCAGGCTGATAAAACTTAATGCAAACGCTCACATCGATGGTTGTGCAGCACTTGCGGATGCGTTCTGTGTACGGCAAAAATGGTACGCAGAAATAGGTGACAGACTCGGAAACGAGGGTTAAGATGGGATTTTTTGATTTATTTTTGAAAAAGGCTCCGAAGCCGAAGGGAGAATATAAGGGAACATTTCAAATGCTGAATGGCTACGAGCCGAGATTCACTTCATGGGGTGGCAGCATATACGAATCGGAACTTATCAGATCGGCAATCAATGCCAGAGCGGTTCATATAAGCAAATTGAAGTTCGAAAGCACCGGATCAGCAAGACCGGCCCTGCAGAATAAGCTTCAAAAAGCTCCGAATCAGTTTCAGACGTGGAGTCAGTTCCTTTATAGGCTTTCAACCGTTCTGGATGTCCACAACACGGCCTTCATCGTCCCTATTTACGACAAATATGGCGAACCGAGTGGAATCTTTTGTCCCTTGCCTGCAAATGTCGAAGTGGTTCAGTACAATGACGTGCCGTACCTTCGATATGATTTCAAATGGGGAGAACGCGCAGCCATTGAACTGGAATATTGCGGAATACTGACAAAATTCCAGTACAGAAACGACCTGATGGGTGAAAACAACCACGCGCTGTACCCGACAATGGATCTCATTCATATACAGAACGAAGGAATACAAGAAGCTGTCAAAAGTTCTGCAACATATAGATTCTACGCACAGGTTAACAACTTCACGAAGGCAGAAGACCTTGCGAATGAGAGAAAACGCTTCAGTGAAGAGAATTTCAGCAGAGAAGCCGAAGGTGGTGGCTTGCTTCTCTTCCCAAATACATACACTAACATCAATCAGGTAAAATCACAGCCTTATACGGTTGCGGCTGATGAAATGAAGCTGATTGAGAAGAATGTATATCAGTATTTTATGGTAAATGAGGATATTCTGCAGAGTAAAGCATTCGGAGATTCGTGGTCGGCATTTTATGAATCTTGCGTGGAAAGTTTTGCTATACAGTTCTCGGAAGTAATGACAAAGATGCTTTTCACACTCCGGTAGCAGGCACTGGGCTATTCAGTAATGCTGACGGCAAACAAGCTTCAGTATATGTCAAATGCTGACAAGCTCAACGTATCAAGTCAACTTCTGGATAGAGGAATCATGTCAATCAATGACGTGCGTGAAATATGGAATCTGCCGCCCGTTGACGGTGGTGATGCCCGAATCATCCGGGGTGAGTATTGGAATGCGGATGAGAAAATCAACGAAGAAAGGATAGATAAAAATGCGTGATAGAGAATGTAGGTTCATGGAATTCCATATGGACGATCAGACAGATGAAGAAAGGCATTACATCGTAAAAGGATATGCTTCGACATATGAGCCTTATCACATGATGACATCTGATGATGGCACAGAATATTTTGAGAGAATAGATCCTCATGCTTTTGATGATGCTGATATGTCAGATACAGTTTTCCGCATCGATCATGAAGGATCTGTGTATGCCAGAACATCAGCCGGGACATTGAAAGTATGGGCCGATGAACACGGTCTCGCGAATGAGACTGATTTAAGTAGGACGCAGAAGGCAAGAGATTTGTTTGAAGATATTGCAGCAGGCAATTATCCGAAGATGTCTTTTGCTTTTGTAGTCGCTCCGGACGGAGATCATTTCGACTGGGCAACACATACAAGGGTTATAGATCGGATTGCAAAGGTGTTTGACGTCTCACCTGTAAGCTTCCCGGCAAATCCTACCACAGAATTGAGCGTATCGACTCGCGACTACTTCAACGGAGTGATTGAAGCAGAAAAAGCGGAGAGACTTGAGCGAGAGAAGCGTGAGATTCAGAAAAGGCGCATAAAACTTTTATCAGAGATTTAAGGAGAACGAATATGGAAATCAAAGAAATGACTGTTGAGCAGCTCGAAGAGCGCAAGACCGCTATTGTAGCAGAGCTTGACAACGAAGGTGCAGATCTGGATGCACTTGAAGCAGAAGTTCGTTCCATAAAGGAAGAGCTTGAAGCCAGAGCAAACGAAGAAGCAAAGAAGGTTGAGATCCGCAAGACCGTAGCCGAAACAAAGGCTCCCGTTATTGTGGAAAAAGTTGAAGAGGAGAAAAGAGAAATCATGACAAACACAGAGGTTCGCGCATCAAAAGAGTATGTTGATGCATTTGCAAAGTATTTGGTATCAGAGAATGACGCAGAGTGCCGTTCACTTCTCACCGAGAATGTATCGGGTTCTGTTCCGGTTCCCACAATAGTAGATGAGATCATCAGAACAGCATGGGAGAAGAGCGACATTCTTTCAAGAGTTCGCAAGACTAATATCAAGGGCAATCTTAAGGTTGCTTTCGAGCTTTCAGCAGATGGTGCTTATGTTCATACAGAAGGAACAGCAGCTCCCACAGAAGAGAGCCTGACACTCGGTATCGTAACAATGGTTCCTGCTACCATCAAGAAGTGGATCAGAGTATCTGACGAAGCTATCGCAATGGGTGGCGAGACGCTTGTTCGTTACATCTATGACGAACTCACATACCAGATCGTTAAGAAGCTTACAGCTCTTGTTATCGGAGATATCACTTCCGCATCAACAAGCGCAAGCTCAAGCGCAGTTTCTGTTGCAGCTGTAACACAGAATCCTGCACTTACAACGGTTGCAAAGGCATTTGCTAATCTTTCTGATGAAGCACAGAATCCTGTTATCATCATGAACAAGCTCACATATGCAGATTTCGTAGGCGCACAGGCAGGCGGCAATTTCTCATTCGATCCGTTCAACGGACTTCCTGTTGTGTTCACATCTGCACTTCCTGCTTACAGCGCAGCTTCAACGAACGCTGTATACGCTATTGTTGGTGATCTTCGTGGCGCACAGGTTAACTATCCTGAAGGCGAAGGCATTGCTATTAAGTACGATGATCTTTCCGAAGCAGAAGCTGATCTCGTTAAGATCGTTGGTAGACAGTACGCAGCTCATGCACTGACAGCTTGCAATATGTTCTGCGTAATTAAGAAGAGTGCATAATCCGTGAAAGTTAAGCTTTTAAGGGACGCAAGGATTCAGCATAAAGCCGGGGAGATCATAGAGGTTTCCCCGGAAGAGTGCTTTTTTCTTGTGACAACGGATGGTGCGGTGGAAGTAAAGGAAGCTGTCAAGGCTTCTGCGGTGAAATCCGAAGTGGAAGTGCCTGAAGAGAAGGTTGTCGAGAATATCGAGACACCTGAAAAGAAGGTAGTAAAAAGAACAGCGGCAAAGAAGCCTGCTGCGAAGAAAAAATGAATTTATTGATTGCGATTCCTACAAATGACACGATGCCTTTTCAGTTCGTGGAGAGCCTGACGAAGCTTATCAGAAGGCTTGATATGGATGGAATCAAATATGATGTGGCATTTCAAGGCGGCACGCTTGTGTATGTTGGCAGAGATAAATTGTCATTGAAGGCTATCTCGGGAGATTACAGTCACGTTCTGTGGCTCGATTCCGATATGGTTTTCACAGAAGATCTCGTTGATGACCTTCTGGATAATGGCAAAGACTTCACCACTGGCATAGCACACAGCAGACGTGCGCCCTATCCGAGTTGTGTATTCACAGAGATATATCCGTGTCCGACAAGGTATGAAGGCGAATATCCGTCAGAAGTGTTCCAGATAGCAGGGTGCGGAATGGCTTGTGTTTTGATGAAAGTGGATGTTCTGCGCGATGTGTGGTCGCACCATAGCACAGCATTCTTCCCGGAGCGTGAGCTTGGCGAAGACCTTGCATTCTGTAAGCGTGCAACGGATCTCGGGTACAAAATATTCGCGGATCCACACGTTCAAGTCGGTCACATCGGGCATTTTGTTGTATATCCTGACTATCAGGAGACTTATAGGAAGAGCATAACAGAGGTAAACCATGCTTGATAGAGTAAAATTAGCACTTCTCATAACAGGGGATGATTTCGATTCAGAGCTGACGGATCTGATAGATGCCGCTACAAAGGATCTCGGAATTGCCGGGGTAGATGCGCTTGTTATCAGTACAGACACGAACGATGCGCTCATAATCCGCGCGATAATCACATATGTAGGTTATCAATTCGAGCTGATGCATGGCTCAATGGATAGATCTGCAGCATTTAAGAAATCATATGATGAGCAGAAGGCACAGATGGGCATGGCAACCGGTTACACAACATGGAGCAATTCATGAATCTTGCAGAAAAAATCGCACTTATATCAACAGAATACACGCAGGATGATATCGGTCAGTGGATAGAAGAGAGAACAGAAACAGATGTTTTCGCGATTGTCGAGTCCGTGACCATGAGCGAATTTTATCAGGCAGGAATGCAGGGTTTCAAGCCAGAATATCGAATGACGGTATGGATGACGGAATACAACGGGCAGAATCTTATCGAATACAACGACAAGACATACACCGTATATCGGACATATCGCAGGGATGATGGCAGAATGGAACTGTATGTCACAGAACGGAAGGGGGATGAAGATGACTCTGAATGATTTAAACACAGAACTTCGCTCCATTACCGGCTTCAATAAGAAGGTGGCATATCGCGCGTTCCCGGTCGGCAAGGCTCCGAAGCTTCCGTTTATCTGCTATGTATGCACAAATACAGACAACTTCGATGCTGATGATTCTGTATATCAGGTGATTCAGGAAGTGGATGTAGAGTTATACACAGCAAACAAAGACGAAGCGTCAGAGAGACTTGTAGAAGCGAAGCTCAATGAAAACGGTCTTGTGTGGGACAAGTATGAAGATTATATTGATTCAGAAAATTGCTTCATGATAACATACACGGTTCAGTTGGTTATCACACAAACAACAACAGCGTAAGGAGATAAAACAATGGCAGATAAGGTTAAATTTGGTATAAAGAATGTCCATGTTTTCCCTATCGTTAGCGAAACAGCAGGCGTTCCGACCTATGGCAATGTTATAGCTATCCCCGGAACAGTAAGTCTTTCGCTCGATAAGCAGGGTGACACGAACGATT
>JAFOBC010000306.1 GCA_017382015.1 Clostridia bacterium | reverse complement strand
TGTCGCCTACAACTGTCTTGATTGCGTTTGAAACAGCATCAAGTGAGCCGTTACCCTTTGAAACAACGTACTGCTCACCGCCGTCGATATGGAACGTAACGGCAGCCTTAACACCTTCACCCTTGATAAAGTGAACGTCCGGCACGGCAAGCTTATGCTCGACATTGACGTAGTTCTTCATAAATATGTCGTAAACCTCGCAGGGCTGAAGCTCCTTGTGTGCGTGGTCTGATACGCTCTTGACGTGGTAGCCGAACACCTCACGCATTTTGGGTGGAAGGATGAGCGAATAGGCTGTTTCCATAAGATAGCCGATACCGCCCTTACCGGACTGTGAGTTGATACGGATAACGTCCGCCTCATACTCTCTGCCGACGTCCTTGGGATCGATGGGAAGATAAGGAACATTCCAGGTCTGCTGGTTTCTCTCTTCTCTGAAATGCATACCCTTTGCAATAGCATCCTGATGAGAACCGCTGAATGCAGCGAAAACAAGCGAACCGCTGTAGGGCTGACGCTCGTAAACACGCATGCGTGTTACGCGCTCGTAAAGAGCACTGATTTCGGGAATGTTTGAGAAATCAAGACCGGGATCAACACCCTGAGAGAACATATTCATTGCAAGTGTGATGATATCAACGTTACCTGTGCGCTCGCCGTTACCGAAGAGTGTGCCCTCGATACGGTCGCCGCCTGCAAGCAGACCCATCTCACTGTCCGCAACAGCACAGCCGCGGTCGTTATGAGGATGGAGAGAAATGATAAGATTCTCACGGTTTTTGAGATTCTTGTGCATATACTCAACCTGGTTTGCATAAACGTGAGGCATTGAGTGCGAAACGGTTACGGGCAGGTTGATAATTACCTTGTCCTCTGCTGTGGGCTGCCAGATATCGATAACCTTGTTGCAGATTTCAACTGCATACTCAGGCTCTGTGCCCGTAAAGCTTTCGGGAGAATACTCGAAGGTGAAATGACCCGGAGTTTTCTCGCGGTATTCCTTGCAAAGCTTTGCGCCGAATTCGGCAATTTCGATAATCTCTTCCTTGCTCTTGCGGAAAACCTGCTCACGCTGAGCGACGGAAGTGGAATTGTAAAGGTGAACAACTGCGTGCTTTGCACCTCTGAGAGCCTCGAACGTCTTGGCGATGATATGCTCTCTGGACTGTGTGAGAACCTGAATCGTGACGTCGTCGGGAATCAAATCGTTCTCGATAAGCGTACGGCAGAACTCGTACTCTGTTTCGCTGGCTGCAGGGAAACCTATTTCAATTTCCTTGAAGCCGACTTTGACAAGGAGCTTGAAAAACTCAAGCTTCTCCTCAAGGCTCATCGGAATGATGAGCGCCTGGTTGCCGTCACGAAGGTCAACACTGCACCAGATGGGTGCTTTGTCGATATATGTTTTGTTAATCCAATCCGACGTAGCGGAAGGAGCAGGAAAAAACTGCTTTTCGTACTTCTGGTAACCTTTCATAACTCTTCCTTTCTTACCTGTGCACTAAGCTTTAAAAATAAAAAAAGCTCTCATGCACAAGCATACATAAATTGTATTTGTGCAAAAGAGACGAAGATTAAAAATATTCTCCGCGGTACCACTCTTTTTTGGTGCTCAACGCACCCTCTCACCTCACGTCAAACAACGTGACTCTCTGTAACGGGAGAACCCGGTCAAACCTATGCAACACATTAACTGTGCCTTTGAGCCGACAGCTCTGGGGAGGAGCTATATCACTGCGCGGATACTGCCTTGCACCAAACGGCAGCTCTCTGAAAAACCGATACAGGACTTTTTTCCCCGTCGTCGCCTTTATTTTTTTAACATTTTAACGCTTTTTAATACTTATGTCAAGCAAAAAAAACACTCTTCCGAACAATATGTAACATATTACAAAAACGCGATAAGTTTTATCGCTTTACTCCGCAAAATTGAACAAAATTTCAAAAGATGAAAATAATACAATAAAAGCAGCTGTGTCCGGCGCGCCCGTTTTCACCCACCCTTTCCCCCATTGATTCGCCGGTTTCAGATTTGAACATTAACAAATTGTTCTCTTTTTACAGCTTGACAGACGAACATTTGTTCGATAAAATATTCCCAGAGCTTGTCACAGGTGTATGGGGTTTATACCGCAGATTACAGCTCGTATAAAGCTACGGAGGGAACAAATGAACAACACTTCAACGCCCTCAATACGTGAGGGTGACAGCGTAAACACCGAATGGTCGAAAATATCATATGACCTCTGGTGTGCACAAAACCACATTCAGCTGCGCACTGTGCCGGGAATGAGAATAGTAAACATATACGAGGTGGTAGATTCAGTTATTGAAAACGACCTCACAGATACGGAACGAACAGCCGTACTGCTGCACTATTTTGAAGGGCTCAGCATAAACTGTACAGCGCGCAAAATGAGCACATCTTATTCCAACGCGCACGCCGCAATCAAGCGTGCCGAAAAAAAGATAAAGCTGGTGCTCAAACACATTATCGACAGCGAGGAGTACAAAGAAGAACAGACGGACGATTTTTAAAGTGAAAGGAAGAACCGAATGAACAAAGAAGAAATTCACGCGATGACACAGGAATATAACGAAAGCATCAGATTGCTTGACGAAACTCTCGCCGATTGCCGCGAGGCACTCAAAAGAGCAAAAGCACAGCGACGCAGGCATATAATCTCAAAGCTCAACGCCAACATCGCTGCACTGTACAGACAGCGCAAGGAACTGACCGATATCCTCAGCAGTCTCAACGCTTATTACGCAGAACAGGAGGAGAAAAAGGCAGGATGAGAATATGCCAGGTAAAGATTGACAACAGCGGCACAGTAAACGTCAGCGATGCTGTCGACTATATCGGCGAGCATTGCGCAACCGAGCTTTCAATAACACTCAACAGCGAGCTTTCCGGCAACTCTGTCAGCTATTACACGCTGTGCTTCAGACCCGGTGCCGCACTCAGGAATCCGCCGCAGTGCAAACTGACAAGCGATATGATTCCACGCGAACAAGTAACAAAAGGCATTCTGAGCTATAAGCTGCCCGCTGCACTGACATGCTTCGGTTCGCTTGACTGTCAGGTTGTTGCGCACTGTGTCAACGACAACCAGATTAAGGAAATAATCAAATCACCGATATTCAGAATTTTCTTCGAACCGTCAATCAGCGGTGAAGATGAACTGTTTATCGAGGAAGCAACAGGCTTCACCGCGCTGATTCACACAGCGCTCGCACAACTCAACCTGACTATTGAAGAGGCGGACGAGCTTTTTGACAAAATCAACGAAGCCTACGAAAACGGTGAGCTTAACGGCCCGGTAATTATGCCGCACGTAAGCGAGGACGGCACACTCAGCTGGAGCAATGACGCAGGCCTCGAAAACCCTGAACCGGTTAATATCAAAGGCCCTAAAGGCGACAAAGGTGATAAAGGCGACAAGGGCGATAAGGGTGACAAAGGCGACAAGGGTGAAGACGGAAAATTCAGCGATAAGTTAGCCGATGAAATTACCGAAAACACAGCCGCAAGGCACACACACGCAAACAAGGAACTCCTTGATAAGCTTACGGAATCAATGATAGGTACGCTTGACGTTTATCACGAATTGCCCGAAACAGCAAACGATGGCGAAATATGCATCTATTCCCCTTCTAACGTACCTACTATCGCAGACAGCGGCAAGCTGATTTATGTTGATTGGGATGTTTTCAACAAGACGTTCACTCAGGAAGATTTCACACAGTTTGCGATTGATTTTTTTGACTCCGAAGGGGCAAAGGTCGGAGACATCTACGCCACTTCTTGGGATAACGGAGATGGCAGTTACAGCACCGAATTTGTTTATACAAAAGGCAATGAGCAATGGCGAATTTCTTTTGACAACGGAGTATTCGACAAAGACAACTCATACTACGATAACAACGAAACGCTGACATTCTTTGACAAAACTCCCACAAGCTTTACTCTCCCATATTTTTCAAGGATTGAAAGCGACCATTACAACATCAGCGGTGACGTGTTTTATGCACCGATAAAGCTTATGGTTTATCGTGACGGCTGGTATGAATACACATCTGCCGCAGTTGTTGATGTCAGTATCGGTCACGGATACGAATTGCCTGAAGCGGCAAAAGAGGGCGATTTGTTCCTTTACGCTGAACCGAACACGCTCACTCTCGCAGACAGCGGAAAAAGGATTTATTTTGATTGGGAGGAGTTCAGACAGCCTGTAAGCGAAGAAGAAAGTACAACCTTTAGTTTGTGGTGTTCAAACGGCAATCCCGAAGCAGGTGCAGCAAGAGATACAAATGGTGATTATTTTTGGATTCAGCGAATAAATGAAGATGAAGCACTCGAATTTATTCAGGTTGCGTTTGTGAACGGAGTTTTAGATTCTGAAAACTCATCCTATGATATTTCGAATATCGATGGAACAGAAACGACTCATTTCAACAGCATTGACGAGCTTCCGCTTTATTTTGACCTGCCACAATATGAAAGCATAGATAATTTCGGACTTGAAGGCAACGCTTACCTCTTCCACACCGAGTATAAACTGCTGAAATTTCAGGGCGGCGAATGGATTGCGGCCACTCAAACCGACATCGCAACAGACCGCATAGAATCAGCCGCAGCATCAGCAACCATTCAGCCGAACACAGATTATGTTTTTGGCGAATGCGAAACGCTGACAATTAACCTTGCACACGGCAACAAAAGCAAGCGCAATGAATATATGTTTAGCTTCATCAGCGGCGCGACACCTACTGTGCTGACACTTCCCTCTTCTGTCAAATGGATGAACGAGCTGACGGTTGAAGCCAACAAGCGTTACGAAATCAGCATTGTTGACAACATCGGTCTGTGGTGTGCTGTTGAGGTGAGCGAATGAGCAGACGAAGAATGATGATGTTGCAGATGCAGAGCAAGCCCGATTTATTAGAAGGCTATCGGTCAAATAACACGGGTGGTGCATACAATATATACATTAAATGGCTTGATAACAGCATTGTACAGATGTATTACACAGCGTGGAGTTTCAAAGGTCCTTCTACTGCTGCAAAGGGCTTTATCAATTCGTGGCAAAGCTCAACATCATATGGAACGGTATTAGGCACAACACCTATGAACACCGTTGAGCTTGGCAAGACTTACAAGCTAACTTTAACAGTAACCGAAGTGTTGCAAAACACGGCAACTACCGATAACGACGGCACTTTTACTGTAGCTTTTGGCAGACCCAGTTATGTTGCTACAAAAGCTCAAAAAATAAGTGAAATAAAGGTAGGTACAAAATTTGAAACAACGCTAAAGTATGAGAACGCTTGGGCGTGTATAAGTGGTGCAGCTATAGAGGTTAATAACCCCAATTTACAATGGAACTTCAAATTTAAGGTAACGCTTGAGGAGGTGTAACGGATGAAAAAGAACTATAACTATGCCCGACTTGACAGAGGCAATTTTGAGTATGCGCCGAATATTATTTACATAGGCAACACGCAGATTATAAACGCATCAGCTGAAGAATATACCCTGCTTGGATGGTTACCTATTATCAAAACAGAACACCCTGAAGAAGATGAAAACAGCTATTATACACCGGTATACACCGAAGAAAACGGCAAAATTATTCAGCGGTGGAAACGATACGAGGTGAACGTATGATACACGCATTATTCACAGTGATTCCGCTTTATATTGCATATTTCTTTCATATGATTGAGGTGATATTCGGATGATGTATCGCTCAGCATTCAGAACAATATCCCGACAGACAACCGAATTTAAAAAGAGAGGCAATTGGAAGCTTGGCTACCACACAGGCGTTGACAGAGTATGCGACACAGACCGCATACTCGTTGCCTGCGCTGACGGAATCGTTACCCGTGTAAACAGTTGCGGTGACAGCTACGGCAACCACATTGTATTCCGCACCGATGATAACCGCTCTATTCTATATGCGCATATGGCAGATAAGCCTGCGGTAAAGGTCGGCGAAAGAATCGTAAGCGGTCAGATACTTGGCAGAATGGGCAACACCGGCAACAGCTATGGCGCACATCTGCACATCGAGATTCAAAGCTCCAAAACGTGGGGCTACGGCAAGAATCTTTTAAATCCCAACAGCGTTATAAACTGGGAAAAATTCAGCAACAAAGAAGGTGACTTTATGGCAAAGATGTGGAAAAACGGCAGTACATCTGAAAAGGTATATCAGACAGTTGCCGACTGTAAAGCAAAGAAGAACAGCATAGGTTCACTCGATGCAAAAGAAACAGCAACCTGCGTTGCGATTGTTGACGGTTGCTACCTTGTTACATACTCTGCTTCAGGCACTACAAAGGCAGGTTTTGTGGCATATGCAGGGGGCGTGAAGTAAGGTTATGAATTTATCACAAGAGGAGATAGCACACCGCCTTGTAAAAGCCGAAGAGAACATCGAAATACTCTTCGGTCGCACAAATGAGCAGAACAGAGAGCTTGCAGAGGTTACAATCAAGCTCGACAACATATTAGTTACTCTCGGTGAGCTGAAAGCAAACGTAATGCAGTTGCAGAGTCGCCCCGGAACACTATGGGACAAGATGATATTTGGTCTTATCGGTGCAGTTGCAACGGCATTCATCAGTTACATTTTAAAGTAAGTTGAAAGGAGAAATAATAATGGATTTCAAAAAGGCATACGAAGCACTCAAGCAGGGCGCAGACATCAAAAGACCATCGTGGAAAGGTTTTTGGCGTAAAGAAAACAACACTATCGTAATGCATTGCAAGGATGGTAAGAAGATACCGATTACTGAAACCGATGATGTGTTCTTTACCTTCGACAATATTGCAGCTGATGATTGGGAGATTGTCGACGGCAACACAGTAAAAGGTCTTGATATTACAACATTTACCTTCGGCGAAGCAATCTCAAGGCTCAAGAGAGGTCAGAAGGTCGCTCGTAAGGGTTGGAACGGCAAGGGTATTTACATAGAAATGCAGAAGCCCGGCGAACACAGCAAAATGACTCTTCCGTACATCTATATTGTGACAAACGGACTTATTTCAAACAATCCTGATGCACCGAGAGGCGTTGTCCCTTGGCTCGCAAGTCAGACGGATATGCTTGCTACCGATTGGGTAGTTGTAGAATAATTTCAAGGAGTGATATTATGAAAATCAATTGGAAAGTACGTATTAAGCAGCCTGCATTCTGGATTGCGACAATACCCGTTGTAATCTCGTTCATTTACTCAGTGCTTGCACTCGCAGGTGTTGTACCCTCTATCACAGAGGAATCAATACAGAACGTATTTATAACAATCGTTGCAATGCTCGCACAGCTTGGCATCGTAGTTGACCCTACAACAAAGGGCATCAGCGATTCTGACAGAGCTATGAACTACGACAAACCCGAATAAGCAACACAACATTATTAAGAGGAGATAGCAATGTATAATACACAGAGCGATAAGGTTAATAATATGGCATCCGTTCCGCTTATAGCTTATGAAGTAGCTAAAGCAAAGCACAAACGCAAAGAACGAATACTGACCGTCATTGCGATTGTCAGCAACCTTATAACGTTAGGAGTAATTATATGGAGCAAGACCTACTAAGCAAATCCCGCAGCGAATGGGAGCATATCATTGACGAATGGATTTTCAATGAGCGTGACCGCAAGATTCTGAAGCGTAAACTTCTTGACGGTATCACTCACGAGAGAGTTGCAGAGGAATTTGATATGTCTACTCGCAGAATAAAAGTAATTGTCAAAAAAGGCACAGAAATCCTCGCAAAACGAATTAAATAACACTCAACTTATGGGGCTACGCTTTACGGTGTAGCCCCTTTTTTTATTTGGCTAAAAGTGCACTAAAGATGCACTAAAGATGCCCGTTTACTTCATCGTAGACGGGCGATTTTTTTTATACACTTAAATCGTAAGAGGTGCACATCTTACAGAAAAAATCCATCTTACGAAAGAGGTGTAAAAATTAATGGAACATGAAAACAAATACGCATCCAGAGGTGTAGCAGGTGCAGGTCTCGGCCTTGGCATCGCAGGCACAGCACTTGGACTTATGGCAGGTAACGGCGGTCTCGGCAATCTGTTTGGCACAGCAAACTGCGGTTGCAACGAAGATCATTACGTCAACCGTTATGAAGCTGCTCAGAGTGCAAGAATTGCAGAGCTTGAAACCGAAGTAAAGCTCCGTGACAGTAACATCTATACCGACAGCAAGATTCTTGACCTTTACAAGTATGTTGACGGCAAGTTTGGCTGTATTGAATCAGAACTCTGTCAGCAGAGAGTCTACAACGCAACCAACACAGCAGCTATCAGTTGCATTAACGGTCAGATTGCAACGCTTATGGCACTCACAAAAACTGTTATTCCCGCTGACAATGTATGTCCGCAGCCTATGGCTATGTATAACAGTTGGACTGCTCCCACAGCTCCGGCAGCGGGCGCATAACACATTTTTAAAGGTGGGCGGCTTAACCGCCGCTCACCAACTCAAGAAAGGATAAAGCTATGAATTTAGAAAGAGTGCTTAACGGTATTGCCAGATACCTTGACAGAGAAATCTATGCCGGTATGAACAATTGGCAGGAAGTCATTGCGAGGATTGCTGTTTCAAGAATGCTCAATAACAAGAGTCTTGAAAATATGCTTAACAATCCGTATATGCGTACGTTTGCTATCATTGATACAGAAGGCAACGTTGACGTTGACGGTTTATATCGTGACTTAAGAACATATATTTCAAACAAAGGCAAAATCGAAATTGAATTACCTATATTCGGCAAGTTTACATTTACGGAATCAGATGTTGATTCCCTTTATAACTGTATTATAGGTGGCTGATATGAAATTGATTAAAATCATCACGAATCAGATTGAAGAAGAACTTGAAGGTGCAGAAAGCTATATCAGTATGGCGATTGCCCGAAAAGACGATTACCCTTCTCTTTCAAAAGTGCTGTACGATATTTCGCTTGACGAAATGCGTCACGTTGATTTGCTCCACGGAGAAGTGGTCAAGCTGATTGAGGACTACCGCCGCACTAAGGGTGAACCCCCTGAAGCAATGATGGCTGTATATGAGTATCTTCACGAGAAGCACATTAAGTTTGCGGCACAAATTAAAGTGTTGCAGGCTGAATACAGAAAATAATAAAAACCGCTCTCTCCGTAATGGAAAAGGGCGGTTTTGCAATTAAAAACTATCTTTATACTTATGTATGAGATAATCAACACCTACACGCAACGCATCCGATGATTTATGATTTCCGAGTTTTCTCTGTGTCATAAGCCAGGAAGTACCGTTGATATAATGCCAATATAATGCCGCTTTATATATGCCATCCGGCAATGAGTTATACCAAGTTTCAACACGTATTATGCGCTCTTCAAGCTTGCAAAAGGTTTCAAGATGTTCTCTTTCCATATCAATAAGCCTTTCAACCGATTGGCCAAGCTTATCTTTGCTCCAACCTTTTCCGCCGGGAGTGTCTTTCAGCATTATACCTCCGTAAACAATTTTGGAATGAAGCTGACGCATACGGTCTCTCTCTGCTTCCAGTTGCAACTTTAAACCCAAATACAAACTTAGTTCCTTTTTAATGGCTTCCAAATGTTACCCACCTCCGAGTCGGTAATCCTTTTTAATATCGTGGTCGATGTTGTATAAAAATTTTCCGCTTTTTTCGCTTATTCGCCCTGCCAAACCTCTTGTTATTTGATAAAGCTCGTCCAAAGTCTTTTCAGATGAGATAATCGTGCGCAAATTCTTGTTGTAGCGGTATTTTAATATCTCTGAGGCTAATTTCACTTCCGCTTCTTTCGGCTGTTTTTGGCACAAAAAATCGTCGATATAAAGCACTTCGACATTTCGCAAGGCTTCAACCATTTCTTCTCGCTCGTCTGCCGTACCGATGCTTGTATGTAAAGCAATGTCTGTGTACACGTCGTCCCACACAAAATAACGAACAGCCTTGCCTCTTTTCAGTATTTTCATTGCGGCTGCAACGCAGAGGTGAGATTTTCCGCTTCCGCATTGTCCGCCCATAAACATCCATTCGTTTGTGTCTGACATTGCGTATTCATAAGCAAGCGTGAGCATTTCCTTTTGATAAGGCTTCTGAGCGTTGAAGCTGCGGAATTTGTACCTTTGCGAAAGGCTTTCAAGACCGCTTGTCTTGATTTTGCTGATAAACCGCCTTTGCTTCATACATTCGCATTCCTTTGTTGAAAGCGTGTCACCGTCAACGTATGTAATTACGCCTTTATTATTACATAAAGGACAATCAAGCGAATACATTTCACCTTTCACAGCGTTTTCGGCATCACATTGAAGCTGAAGCTTTTCGGCAGGTGTGAGATTATCCTCGGCGGCCAAAGAGCGCGGTATCAAGTTCGCTATTGCTTCCACTATTTCCACCCCCTATTGTTTCGTTGAGATAGTTTTCAAAATGTGTAGGAGTAAACAGCGTTTCGGGGCGTATGTACATTGCCATATTCGTGCCGAGCCATTGAGCACACTTTGTGTCAATTACCCTTTTGAAATCGCCAACCGTTCTGCCTTCTTTTAGTCTTGCGCTTATGTGCTTTTGTGTTGACGGTGTTTCGGAGCTGAATTTCTTGCCCGATTTTTGGTTGAGGTAATCCACAATCTCGACAATATATTTATATAGGTTATTTTCTATATTATCAGTAGATAGATTATTAAGTAAACTTTGTTTACTACCCTCAGGTAAACTTTGTTTACTACCCTGGTTAACTTTGTTTACCACCCCGGTAAACTTTGTTGACCTATAAGAGCAGTATTTTGCGCCGTCAACCTTATGCTCTTTTTTGACAATCAGATTTTTATTAACAAGAGATTTTAATGTTTTGATAACGCCCGGTTTTGTACTGTTTGTCCAATCCATAAGATATTGCAAACCGCCTGTAAATTCACCTGCGTTATCCTGTGAAAATCCGTAGATAATGGCATATATCAACAGCTCATTGCCTTTAAGCTTCAGCTCATTTATCATCCACCCCTGAATGAGTATGTAACTGTCCCCTTTTACTCTGCTCTCACTCATTTTGCATCCTCTCTTTCAATGCTTTTTCTGCATCACTACGGTACAAGAACAAATACTTTGAATTCAAGTACGGTGTAAAGCAATCAAGATCAAGCCGCACACCGTCTTTGTCAATTATAAATCCTACAATTTCGTGCGATGTTATATAGTTGTGTTTATAGCCGTTCAGATAATAAACAACGTCACCGATTCTGCGAGGAAAAGCAATAATACCTGCATCGTTAATGTGCCGTGCAATATCTCTGTTTTCGCCTTTCCACGCTTCCGGCCGGTATTCAAGGGCTTTTGCGATAAGGTCAATGTTGGTCATTGTCGCACTTCCTTTCACCATAACTACAGAAATCGTTTGCATCCATAATATTTGCCATAGTGTTTTCAGCCCACGGAGCATTGGAATTTTCGCAATAGAAGTAATGCAAATACGGCTTGCTATATCGGCAATCCTTACACCTTACAACCTCAACCACATCGGCGGCAGGTATCAAGTCGAGCATAGCTATCGTGTTATAGAAAACCTGTTCCGGTGTTCCGAGTGCCATTTCTGCTTTAGCCTCAAGAATGTTTCTAAACTTATCACGCTCTATGTATTCAGCCATTGTCAGCCCTCCTGTTCCAAGCTTTTATAAGACCTTTTTTCGTTATTCTTATAATCTTCTTTCCGCACGATAAACATTTTATTCCGTGCCACAAAGGAAGATTAAAAGTCAAAAAATGTGTTTCCCAAGCAAATCGGTATGAATCTCCACAATTACACGGTTTAAGTTCATTCGGCATTGTCAACCCTCTTTTCGAGTTCAGAAAGTTTTGTTTCGTCTGTTTCAATGAACAATATATCTTCCAGATATTGAGCATCTTTGTTGTAAGCACACATTCCGTGTCCCATACCACGAGCTGTTTCGCCAGTCAATTCAATAACTTCACTGTTTTTCAGCTTATCAAGAATTTCAGCCCTGCTCCAATCTGCACCGCATAAGCCAAAAGCGGCAACACGAAAAGTATGGATATATTCTTCGTCAGGTAAAATCGAAACCGCATTTTCGTATGATATGATTTTTTTCAATTCATTCGGCATTGTTGTCACTCCTTACAAAGCTTTCATAAAGTTCTACCTTCAATTCATTAACCGCTTCATCAATAATTCTTCTTACATTGATACCACGGTTTGAGAGCCATTTCTTTTTAAACTTATCTTTTGCTTTGAAATATGTTTCCTTGCAGGTGTCACCGCTTATGTACCAATCATATGCGTGAATAACATCAAGTAAATCAAAAGTAAGTTCCGAAAGCTCTCTATCTTCAAGCACATTTCGTGGTACATCTGACCAACCAAACATTTCACTTTTTAATGACATATCTTTATAATCAAAATGTCCGCCACTCACTCCGCATCACCCACCTTTCTTTTTCAAGGTCTTCAATTTGTTGTTGTGCTTCTCTCCAAAAAGTTGCAAGATGCTCGTTTTGGATTTTTAAGGTTTCAACCTCTGCCTGTTTTTCGGCAATGTTATTTTGCAGACTTTCAATGCACGCTCTTGTTTTTGCTCCGCATTTATCACAATTATTTTTGTATTCTTCAATCTCTGCATACAATTTCTCAAGCTCTTTTTCAGTTTCTCTTGAAGCTTCATCAAATGACAGTGCGTTTCGTTTCCACCTGTCACGGCTATCTTTTAGCTTCTCAATCTCTGCATTTTTCTCTGCAAGAGCCTTTTGCAATGTTTCTTGACCTGCAATAAGTGCATCTATCATTTCCTGTTGGCGGTTGATAAGGTCAAGGGCTTTATTCATTAGCCTTTCTTGACATTCACTTGTTTGAATATCTTCATTTTCGTCATAGCAAGGACACCCTTCGCAATCGAAAAGCCACCCTGATTTGCCACAACATTCCAAAGCCTTTATAATCTCGTTATCTGTCATTAATTCGTCAAGCGGCATCTCTTATCTCCCTTTCTATCTCCTCGATACATGCACTTGCAGAGCAATGTCCGCCTTTGTATCGCTCGATAATGTCAAGCACTCGTTTTGCGTCAATAGGATTAAACTTGATATTGTTGAACACAAACTCAATGCCGATTTCGTCTTTCAGCGTATCTTGCATATCTTTCCAGCTAATACGGTGCTCAACAATCTCCGTCATAAGCTTGTAAGCCTTTTTTGCAGTTTCTGATACCTTTTCGGAACTATCACCTGCATCATTCATCGCCATTGCCCAGCATTGAAAGATGCGTTCTGCATAAAGGTTGAAATTGCGTTTGATATATTCATTAAACTCTTGCTTTTCGGTTTTGCTTGTAGGTATTCTTGCTTTCATTAAGTGGCTCCTTTCTTATATCGCAACCATATCAGCAAGTTCGCTCATAAGATTTATATTTACGTCTGAACAGTATTCCGGCAAATTAGCTGATACAATTGCCTTAGCTAACTGAGGACAAACCGCGTTGCCGCATCGAGCAACTTGAGCAGAGCGTTTGTATTCATTACCGAGAAAATCACAGTCAATAATATAATCTGCCGGGAATCCCATAGCAGCATACAATTCTTTCGGACACAGCATACGCAAGCCTATATCAGCTATAAAGTAAAAATCTGCACCTATGTGAAACAGCAACATTTCGTCATCCTTAATGTCATAACTGCAATGGGTGTTGAGCATTTCTCTGACCTTCGGCCAATTGTAGAGAGATTGATTGCCTT
The DNA here is from genome assembly GCA_017382015.1 of Clostridia bacterium. GTDB lineage: Bacteria > Bacillota > Clostridia > Oscillospirales > Acutalibacteraceae > UBA8612. Next base: position 9,471 of record JAFOBC010000306.1, on the reverse strand, counting down.
TGATTTTCACAATCATTGTTTTAACTAATCCAAACTCACCGTCACCTGCGGTTATTGTACGCAACGGATTGTCTGCAGGCTGACCTTTATCCTGTCCTTTAAATTCTGCAATGTGCGCAACACAGAGGGAATTGTGATCAATCGATGTAACTGTAGGCAAAGGCGAATCAACATCGTGTATTCTCGGGGCCTGTCCTTTACGCTCGCCGTAACCTATAGGAACAATAAACGGCTTTGAGTTCTTAATTACGAATTTATCGAGCCCACGTGCAATACGGCGCATAGTGTTATCCGCAAGCGGTCTGACCGCCTTTAATCCGAACTTTTCCATAACTTCCTGCTTGCTATCAAAGATACTCGGGCACGGCAAGGACCAATCAATTATATCTGCGGCTGTTCGGTATGGTTTCAGTTCGCCGTTTTTAACTCTTATATCGTCTTTCGGTGCGTGCGTAGGTTTAGGCCACACAATCGGCTTACCGTCACAACGGGCAACAAGAAAGAAACGTTTACGGCTTGTGGGAGTTCCGTAATCAGCGGCAACAAGTGTTCTGTACTCAACATCGTAACCGAGAGCTTTGAGCTGTGACAGCCACTTTTTAAATGTCTGCCCCGATTTGTTTTTTATTGGCTTACCTTTTCGAACAGGCCCCCAGGTGATAAATTCCTCGACATTTTCAAGAATAATTACTCTTGGTCTGACAAGCCCCGCCCATTTAAGAACAATCCACGCAAGACCTCTGATATTGCGGTCTACGAGTGCCGCGCCCTTTGCTTTTGAAAAATGCTTGCAATCGGGTGAAAACCAAGCAAGACCTACGGAACGTCCCCTACATATTTTCACGGGGTCAATATCCCAAACACTCTCCTGGTAATGTTCTGTAAACGGATGATTTGTCTGGTGCATAAGTATGGCAGCCGGGTCGTGGTTAATTGCAATGTCAACAATTCTTCCGGTTGCAAGCTCAATGCCGGTTGATGCACCGCCACCGCCCGCAAAATTATCAACAATTATTTCTTCAAATAAATTGAATTGTGCGTTCATCTTTTACATCCCTTCTGCTCAAAACGGCAAGTCGTCGTCATCGTCTTCGATGCTTTCAAAGTCTATATTGGGATTAGGCTTCTGGTTGGCGACTACAGGCGGATATGCATTCTGAGGCGCGGCGGTCTCATTCTTTGAGCCGCAGAAACTGACGTTATCGGCAACGACCTCAACAGCGGTGCGTTTGTTACCCTGTTTGTCCTCGTAATTGCGTGTCTGGATGCTACCCTGCACGGCAATCATTGAGCCCTTTTTAAAATAACGGCATACAAAATCTGCTGTCTGTCTCCATGCCGCAATGTCAATAAAATCTGCCTGACGTTCTTCGCCCTGCTTTTGATAGGTACGGTCAACGGCAATACGAAATGATGTAACCGAAACACCGTTTGTTGTTGTTTTAAGCTCGGGGTCTGCAACGAGACGTCCTATTAAAATTGCACAATTAAGCATTGTTACTCTCCTAATATTTGTATTATTCTTTTTCCTGTTTGCTCTTTGGTGCTAAACTGAAACTCAACATCGTAACGCTTCTGAAGCAGATACATGCGACGGTACAGCTCTTCACCGTTTATTGCATAACGGGATGTTCTTATTCTCGGGTTCTGCCATTTTCGCAAATCATCAAAGCCTTTAATCACGCTTGAATGCTCGCAAAGAATGACAAGATGTATACCTTTGTCGGTTGCCCTCTGCAGCTCCCGACAGAAACGGGCTTCTTCCTGTGCTATATTTATACACAGCTCGTTGAGATTCTGCTTGCGGTCAATGCAAAGATATTCGTTACGGTCTGACATATAGTCGCCCTCGTCAAGCTTCCAGATAAAGTATTCGACGTTCTGCCGTTTGAATTCCGCAAGTATCTGACGGATAGCGTGAGGCTTTTCACGGGTATCAACCTGTATCATCGTTCTTCCACATCCTTGGAAAAATCATTGTTGCAAAGACTATCCCACGTTACAGAGCCCGTAAGCTTTTTGGTGCGCTTGCAATAGTTGCATACACCGCACCGCTCGGGCTCAAACACACCCGTTTTCACAGCGTGATAATATGGGATTCTCTCAATTGCACTTTCAAGCTCAAAGTCGAGCACTTCCTGCGGCACGGGAATATTTGCAAGATCTGTTTCATCTTCTTTTGTGGCAGCGTTTATGTAAAACGGGAGTCGCTTGCCTATATTCTGCCGCACTATTTCCTGATAAATCGCACCCTGCAGGTCATAATGCCAGGCTTCGATGAAATTCACTCTGCCTCTGTTTGGCAAGTAAATCGGGGCAAAATCCTTCATAATTTTAAGGTCAACAATCTTATCATCGTGAAGAAAGTCAATTTTAATCTTGAATTCAACACCTGCGATTGTGCCGGTCATAATCGGCTGTATTTCTCCGCCTACCATAAATGAATAAAAATAGTCATCGCTCTGTATACGCTCGATAATTAAATCGGCTTTTTTGTACTCGGCACGAAGTGTACCGTTCTTGCAGAATATTTCGGGGTTTTCCTCTTTATATTGCTCAAGTTCACCTGCAAAGAACGCATCAACATATCCGCCGACAAGTAGTGATGTAGTTTTCGTGTTACGGTACAGACCGTTAACCTGAGCTATTGCAGCAGCTTCGCATTCATCAAAGGCTTTGAGCTGTGAAACACTCATATAAGCTTTATTTGCTTCAATGGAATGGTAATTTTCAGCCGTAAGAATCATTTTTGAGCACCTGCTCTCACAGTTGCACAATCAGCACAAAGCGGCACACCGTAATTCTTAGTTGTGTAAGATACCATTTGCGCTGCTGTTTTCTTACCGAATGCTTGTATTTCTTTTTGGCAATCTGTGCAAAGCGTAGGCATCGGTTTGGATATTTCAGGTGTTTCAGCTTCTGAGTCTTTCATTTCCTCTGTAGGAATACAGAGCACCTGAAAACAAGCGTATTTGTAAGCAACGCTCATAGCCTTGTTACTTGATTTGTCGGCACTATCCATACCCTCACCCTGCACAATCGCGCTGACACTTGAGCCGTCCTCTGCATAGAATGTGTATTTGACGTTAAGCACGGTATATATCAGATTTCCGCCCGATTTGGTTTGTCTTTCTTCTCTTGAAGACGAAAGAATTTCCGGAACCGCTATAACTCTGTGTTTTATAAACAGAGGTTGCAGCACGTTCATCACAATATCAATGCCTCTAAACATATAATTTTGCTGTGCGTTTTTCTGCGATTTGGCAATTGCCGGGCAATCCTTCATAATGTCGCAGAGCTTAGTGTAAATCAAAGCGTTTTCCATATAGTTTTATTCTCCTTTGCTTTCTTCTTTTAAGAACTCCGCCCAAGTGTCCTGGAGGTATGTATTCATTGCATCCTCAAGGCGTGAGGGCATTATTTTTTTCGTGTGCAGGCACTCTTTTAATTCGCGCATCAGAATCTCGTTAACTTCATCAGACGTGAAAATATATTCAAGCGCCGCGTTGATTTCAAATGTACATTTTTCGATTTCAAAGGTCCCGACAAAGCTCTCGACGTTCTCTGGCGTCAGCTCGTGATGCAAGCAATATCTGCACACGCCTTCTGTCAGACTATCTTCGTCATACCAATCATCACAAACAGCACACTTTACAGCTTTCTCGATTTCACCGCCGCATTTGCAGTTATCGACGAACGTTTCGTAGCTGTCTCCCGGTACTTCGCGGTGATATTCCCTACGTGTCGGCTGTTCCTCGCTGAGCTTCCCGCATTTAGTACACACGTACAAATTTATCACCCTTCCTTTTTAAGATTCCGCTGCGCTCAAGCGCACTTTCAATTGCAAATCTGTTTACGTCGTTTAGCTGAGCGAGTATTTCAATTTGCTTTTGTTTTCGCAAAGCAATAATCTCTTCGCGAGACATACCGCGCTCTAAAAGGTATTTTTCACGCCGCTTTTTCTTTTCATATTTACTAATGGCGGTTTCTATACTCATATTTCTCCTCTTTTCAGTTTAATAGGGTAATATCCGTGAAGCACAAGCTTTTCAAATCTATACCGTTGAGAGTTCTCAAGCGGACACCACGGAGGCACTTTGATTTTCTCCTTGAAGCTCATATAAAACGGATATACTTCGGGGTGTGTTATTGCTATTTTGAAGCCGTAACGTTGTTGTGCCGGACGGATGTATATAGTGTCTTTTGCGTAAATGTCATTAAGTGTTGGTTCGTATGGTGTTTCTCTCAACGTCTTCATTTCAAAAAGTTTCTTCATATATACGTTCTCTTACGGTAAAGCTATCTCTCACAGCAAGGACTTTACGGCTATACTCGGTGCTGTGAATGCCTCTATATAAAAGCTGTTTCGCACCGCGCAATCCGTTGTTGTAAATCATCAATGCGTGTTCGGTGTCTCCGTCATAGTTAAAGGCATCTTTCAGCAGATATATGCCGCCTATTACGTTTTCGTAAGCATTGAACAAATCCGTAACACCGAGCTTTTCACGCAAGACCGGAAGATTGATTCGGTTAATCTGCATCAAGCCGCAGCAATCTGTTGTTTCGTTGTACGCATTCGGTCTGAACGAGCTTTCAACGCTGATGATTGCAAGCACGAGCTTGAAATCCACACCGTATTCAGCACACATCTCGTGAATGAATATCTGAAGCTCATCGGTCAGCGGGACATCGTACAACGTTGTGCATTCAACTATCTTGCATTTTGCATCGGCTTCGGTTAATTCTTCGGTCGGTGCTTCCGCTTCGACGGTAGAAGAATAAACAAAGAGAACTAAGATAATCACCGCTGAAAGAATTGTGAAAATAATCATATATTTGTTCATTTGCTCACCCTCTTTGCCAGCCTGTCGGTGCTCTTGACGAGTTTGTTAATACGCACCTTCTTAACGCTGAGGTAAACTTTGGCTGCAATGTAGCCGATTCTATCTGCAAGCCAATCTTCAAGGTCGATAAGCTTTTCTTCGTGGATGATTGCGATAAGTATGACAACTAAACTGATTAAGAATACTGCGTCCATATGTTATTTACCTCTCATAAATTAAATTGTTTTCTCAAGTGTTCTTTTGCGATTCGCCAATGCCCCATTATCTTTGTGGCTTCAAGCTCACCGCTTTTGATTTTGCGGAGCACCGTGTCTTCACTTACACGGAGAACTGCGGCGCATTCGGATGTTGTTAAAACAACAGGCATTACTTCCCAGTTTTTGTAGTACATAGCGGCACCTCTTTACATTTCTTCAATAAAGCTGTATTTTGCGATGTGTCCCTTTTCGCCGTAGCGATTTGTAAAAGGAATCATCTCGGTTTTAATCGGATAGCCTGCGGACCGCATCTCCGCGATTCTTGCCGGTAACCTCATCACGCCTATATCGGCAAGAGCCTGCAGCTGTGTGATACTTCCAAAATCTTCGATATACTTAGCTATCCTTGTAACCTGCGTTGGTCTCTTGTTTGGCATATCGTCACTCCTTAAGCTAAAAACTTTAATTGCGTTAATCCTCTTGAATTATGCCGATATTCAACATATAATTACGCTATGAAGGGAGGTGTAATTTTATGGAAAACATCGACTATTTGGGTATAAAAGAAATCGTAGAACTTCACCACTCGTACGATGTAAATACGTATTTGAAACTCGGTTGGAAGCTACTGCATATCAACAACTCCGACGACAGAGCCCCATACGTTTTGGGTTGGGAAGGTGACAATCCTATTCATCCTGAACTGCCGCCCGGTCTTCATCGCCAAGCCTGATAAGCACCCACATAATTCCGTTTTCTTTTTTTGCCGCATGAACTATTATCCAATTGTCGGATTGGGTAAGTCGTGCGGCTTCTTCTATATCTGTCACCTCTCGCACCTCTTGTGCAAAGCGAAGAATTAACGGTTTAGTCGAAAGATTGTTCTCTATCATTTCAACTGCGGTTTTGAGCTTTAAATGTTCTTTCTTTAAATCAGGGTCGCTGTTTGCTATACACTCTGTAACTTCGAGAATTTTTTTTACGTTGTTGATATTCATAATTTCACTCCTTAATATTTAAGATTTCACGAATTGCGTTTACGATTTTCGGTGCGTTGCGCTGTCCTGTAAGGACTTTGTGCATATAACCGCCGTCTACGAACAGACCTGTCTTTTCGGAAACAGCCTGTTCAAGCCACTTCTGCGTCCTGCCGCTTTGTAGCAGTTTTGTCTTTACGCACAAACCGAAGTCCGTAAATTTAGACATATTCACAAAAAACGTCTCCTTTCATTTTTTAGACTTGACGAGTACTCAAGCAAGTACTATAATGAAAGTGCCAACAATCAAACAAGGTACTTGCTTGCGTACTGTCTGTTGCTATATTACTACGCGTTCACGTACTTTGTCAATATCAAAAGTACTTGTTTTCGTAATTTTGGAGAATTGAACAAAAAAGTAGGTGTTTTTATGGCAACTTTATACGAAAGAATACGTTTTTTATGTGAGCAAAAAGGTATTAAAGGTGCTCGAATGTGTACCGATTTAGGGTTTAGTAAAAGTATGATGACCGATTTAAAAATGGGCAGAAAAAAAGGTGTCAATGCTGACACCGCACAAAAAATAGCTTCTTATTTTGATGTATCAGTAGGTTATCTTTTAGGAGAAGAAGAAAAAAGCTCCCCCGGTGCTGAGGAGAAAACACCGAGAGAGCGTAAATATGACGAGATAATCAGCTTGCTTCAAGCTCTGCCTGAGGAGAAGGTGACAGAGGCAATCCGCTATTTGAAATATCTCGCAGATAACTAAGGAACAAATCAAGCTTTTCATCCGAAAGTTTATCAAGAGTTTTGACGATTTCTGTTTTATCCATTGCGTTTACCTCCGTTTTTTGTCGAACATCTGTTCGGTTGTTATTTTATCCGCAAACGTGGGAGCAAGTCAATGAATAGAATGTTAATGTTTAAAACTTCGTTTGCGTTGATTGAATTATACGGTCAGACACGCTGAAAAACAAGGTGCATATTTACACATTTTTTGTGTATTTTTTCGCAAAAGCAATATCAAAATTGACACTCAAAAGAAAGAGGGTAAAAGCTATGCAGACGTTCGTCCCACAAGCAAGAGATTATATGAAAAAGCTGATGAAATTGGGCGGTTATTCTGTCGCAGACGTTGCCGAAATGACAGAATCATCAGTTGATACAGTTAAGAATTTTGTATATAAGCGAACCACTAAAAATCCGGGATTTGATACTATAATCAATTGGATATTAGCTCTTGACGGTGATTTGTACGAAATGATTGGCAGAGAACGTGTGAACGATATCGAAAATAAAAGCATTACCGCAATACGTGAATCTTGCGAAAAACAGCTCGCAGACACTAAAGAGCAATATGAAACACGCATAACGGAGATTAAGGAGCTGTCTGATATACGAGTTGCAGATATCAGAGTCGATGCGGATAAGCGCGTTGAAGAAGCTGAAAAGCGCACCGAGTATGTTATAGCGTTCTATGAGGCAAGAATGAAAGAAATGAGTAACTGATATGTATAAGTTTATATGGTTATACAATGAAATCGAAACATACGTTATAGTTGGCGGTGTTGCGTTTTTTATTTATCAACTTGTAATTGAATTTTGCAAAGGTAAAACAAAAAAGATCTTAAAAATTGCTTACGGATTGCTCTTCGTTTTAATACTCTTACTTTCTATGCTTGGCATAGACGACAAAATAAAGAAGCCTGATATGAATGAAAGTTTGTACGATTACGCCAAAAGTGTTGTTTTGCTTGTAGATGCAGCTGCAAACAACAATATGCCGCTTGATTCTTTAAAAGATATAATAAACGGATATGCTTCTTCTTATGCTGCTGAAAAGCCAAGCGCAGAACGTACAGAATTAGAACAGGAAATATATAGTAAAATCTTGTCTATTTATGGGATAGTTGAGTTTGAATATTCAGAAGAGTTCGGCGGGGTTGAATCTGATGAATACGGCTATCCGTTCACTTGGCATGATATATCTGACTATACGAAAGATGATATAATTGAAGTGAGGGATGAGTTAGCCGAGATGATAAAACTTCCACCTCATTACAACGAAGATGATTTTGAGAGATACGACAAATTAAGTTATTTTGATTAATAAGGCGGTGAGCGTATGCCAAAAAAATATACCAAACGAGCGGATGGATATTACAGTACACGTGTATATCTAGGCACAGTTGACGGCAAAAAGAAATACAAACAGATATACGGCAAGACCACAAAGGAAGTGGCACAGAAAGAAACGGAAGTAAGAAGACAGCTCAATGTCGGTATGGATCTGTTAAGCAATGACACTTTTGGCTTTTGGTGTGACCGTTGGCTGAAATTTCAGGAAGTAGAACTGACGGAAGAACGGTATAACAACTATCGTGTAAAGCTTGAGTTAATCCGCAGATACTCACCCCAGTTTGATATGTTTGCAGATGCTGAAAGCAATCAAACGTTAGGCGGTTATAATATTGCAAAAATCCGCTTATTTGAGCTTCAATCTGCACTAGACAAACTTGCTACACTTAATCCTTACACAGGCAAAGGAACGGCAAAACGCACGCTTTCTGAGTATAGGAGAACCATTCAAGCCGTATTCAAATATGCAAAAAATAACAGAGCTATTGAGTTTGACCCTTCGGAAGAACTTACCGTCAGCAAAACAGCACCGAAAACAGAACGCAGAGCACTTGACCGAGAAGAGCAACAACGAGTATTAACCTTTGAACACGAGGCACAGTTGCCTGCGATGATAATGATGTATGCAGGTTTAAGGCGTGGTGAAGTTGCTGCACTTCAATGGTCGGATATTGACTTCAGAAATAAAACGATCACCGTTACCAAAGCTGTTAACTTTAAGAAAAACAAAATTAAAAAGCCAAAAACAGATGACGGCACACGTGTAGTGCCAATGCCCGATATTCTTTGCGACTTCTTAAAAGGAAAGAAATCAACCGGGTATGTTGTATCTCGCAATGGCAAGCCTCTTAACGAACACGCTTGGCGTAATCTACTCGACAAGTATATGTGCGATATGAATGCAAGTGTAACAGGTGTCAGCAAATATCACGCACACGGTGTTTTTGCTATTAATCTTTTCACGTGGCATTGTCTGCGACACACTTATGCAACAATACTTTACGATGCAGAGGTTGATGTCTTGACAGCTCAAAAACTTTTAGGACACGCCGATGTCAAAACTACACTTGAAATTTATACTCACTTGAGCAAAGAAAAAGAAGCCCATAACATTGATAAATTGAATCGTTTTTTATCATAGGTGAGTAGAGAGGTGAGTATAATCCCCCAAAAATGGCTATATATAGCCATTTAGCAGCGGTCTCCAAAACCGCGTGCCGAGGGTTCAAGTCCTTCTGCCCCTGCCAAGATATAAAGTGCTTACAAACGGCTATACAGAGCCAAACGTGAGCACTTTTTTCTTTTGTTTTTTTG